>NZ_JBEOTD010000033.1:94318-106315 GCF_040426375.1 Streptomyces sp. NPDC096012 | reverse complement strand
CGTCTCCCAGATGCACGTCTCCCGGCTGCTGTCCCGCACCCTGGCCCGCCTGCGCGAAGGCATGCTCACCCAGAACTGAACCCCACACCGGCCGCGCCACCGTGAAGTTCGGTACACGGGGCAGTCCTCAGGTGGCCGAGGGCGTGCCGGTCGCGCTCGCGGTCGCCGTCTCGCCGAATCTCGCCGACGGATGTCACCAGGGCACCTCTCCGTCGTCGTCGAAGAACCGGCCGGTCGGGCCGTCGTCGGGCAGGGCCGCGAGGCGGATCGCGATCGCCGCGCCCTCTTCCGGGGTGCGGACGCCGCGGAACCCGTTGAGGTCCGTCGCGCAGTAGCCGGGACAGGCGGCGTTGACCAGGATGTTCGTGTCCCGCAGCTCTCCCTCGCCGCCGTGCCGGTGCTGGACGCGCCGGAGGTCACGACGGTCATCGCGTGGCCACCGCACAGCCGGTCCGCGGCCGTCGCCGGACTCGTCCGCATCCCGAGCCGTCTGTGAAGACCTCGCTTCTCCGGCGTCTCCGTCTCTTCGAAGGCTCCGACATGGCCGGGCCCGGCGCGGAGCGCGGTCGCCGCATCGGCCGGGCCGTCCGGGGAACCCGTCCGCCCTGGGCGTGCGGAGGCCGCCGACCGGCGCAGGAGGTGTCGCTGCCGTGGACGACTGGGAGATGTGGGAGATGCACGACGAGGTCCGGCTGTCGCCGCGGGAACGGCTCACGCTGCTGCGTATCGAGGCGGACCTGCGGCAGGACCGCAGGTTCGCCCGCCGCATGGGTGCGGCCCGCCGCGGGAGACGGCTGCCGGTGGCGGTGCTGCTGCTGGGGGCCGCGTCGGTGTTCGTGGCAGTCATGGGCATCCGCAGCTCGGATCCGTCGCTGCTGTGGTGCTTCGCGGTGCTGTGGCCGCTGACCCTCTTCCAGGCGTTCCGCCTGCTGTGCCGGGCGACCTGCGGCCGCCGCCGGGCGGTCACCCGGATCACCCGCCGGCCCTGAGTCGCCCGGTCAAGCCGCTGAGCCGTACTGCGAAGTCGTACCGCTGAGCCGGTAGCGCGGAGCCGCTGAGCCGTACCACCAGACCGTCCCTGAGCCGGCGTACCGCCACGCGCTGGTGCGTCCCTCAGTCGTGAGCCGACCGCCCGTGTGCCCGGCCGCCCGGATTCCGGCCTCCGGCCTCGTCTCGGTGGTCGGGAGCCGGGCGGCCGGCAACCCCGAAGCGGCGGGAGACCCGTCGCTCGCTCAGCTCTCCTTGCCCCGTCCCGTGAGCGCGTCGCGCATCCGGTCCACCAGGCCCAACCCCGGTGCCAGCAGCTTGTTGGCGGGGGGAGTGTCCGGTGCGGACGGGTGCGGACGGGTGGGGGCCATCTTCTTCGCGCGGCGGACCTTGTCACCGAGCTCCATCAGCGCGTCCGGGGGACAGGCCGCCTCCAGCCGCGGGAACAGGTTCTGCTCCTCGTCGGCCACATGTGCCCGGATCTCGGTCATCAGCTTGGCCATGAGCGTGTCGAGCCGCGGATCGTTCGCCTCGCAGCCCTCCATGTCCTTCATGATCCGCTCGGCCTTGGCGTGATCCTCGATCTCCCTGTCGGCCAGTGCGTCGCCGCCCGTCAGGTGCTCGCGCACCGCCGGGTACAGGTAGACCTCCTCGGCCACCGAGTGCCGGACCAGTTCGATCGTGACCTGGTCGGCGATGTCCTTGCGCTGCTCGGAGCCGGGCGGCAGCGCCTTGAAGCGGCCGAAGAACTCCTCGACCTCGCGGTGATCGGTCGTCAGCTCCTGGATGACGTTTCCGCCGTGTCCCATGGCGATACCTCCTGCGAACATCGCGGCGGCCCTGAGCGGCCGGCCATCGCCGAGCCGAGTGCCCCGCCCACCACGCGATACACGGCGATCACCCCCGCGCCACGGCGATTCACTCGCCGTGCCTTCCCGCCGTGCGCCGCGCTCCGAGCCGTGGTAACGGGCCGTCTGGGTCGCGCAAGCACCCGACATTCTGGACAATGGCTTCATCGTGTGAATCCAACTGGCAGGGGAACCCAAGCTGCCAGTGCCGTCCAGCCAGCGGCGGCCGACCAGGGCGGTCCCCGAATCCCCGGGACCCCGGACCCTGACCCATCCTTTCCGAATCGGCCGACGACGCCTGACCCGGCGGTGCGGCACGCGCCGAACGCCCGCACAGGAGCGTTCCGGGGCGCGGACGACGTGGACGAAGGGACACCCCCGATGACCGGAGACACACCCTTGCCCTGGCGGCGCGCGCTCGTGACCGGCGGCGCCGGCTTCCTCGGCTCCCATCTGTGCGAACGGCTGCTGGATTCAGGGGTCGAAGTCGACTGCGCCGACAATCTCGTATGCGGCCGCCGAGAGAACGTGGCCCACCTAGAGGGCCGGCCCGGATTCCGGTACGTGCACTGCGACGTCTCGGCACCCGACTGCCCGCAGCGGCTGTCCGGCCCCTACGACCTGGTGCTCCACTTCGCCTGCCCGGCCTCGCCCGTCGACTACCTGCGCCTGCCGCTGGAAACCCTCGACGTGGGCAGTCTCGGCACCCGCAACCTCCTGGACGTGGCCGCACGCGACGGCGCACGCTTCCTGCTCGCCTCCACCTCCGAGGTGTACGGCGACCCCTTGGTGCACCCGCAGCACGAGGGCTACTGGGGCAATGTGAACCCCATCGGGCCGCGCAGCGTGTACGACGAGTCCAAACGGTTCGCCGAGGCCCTCGTCACCGCGCACGCCGGGACCCGGCGGACGAACGCCGGGATCGTGCGGCTGTTCAACACCTACGGCCCGCGGATGCGCGCGCACGACGGCCGGGCGGTGCCGACGTTCGTCTGCCAGGCGCTCGCCGGAGAGCCGCTGACCGTCGCCGGCGACGGCAGCCAGACCCGCTCGCTGTGCTACGTGGACGACACGGTCGACGGCATCCTCCGGGTCGCGTCGAGCCGGTCCGTGCGGCCGGTGAACATCGGCGGCAGCGACGAGATCACCGTCGCCGCCCTGGCCCGCCGGGTGGTCGAGCTGACCGGCTCCCGTTCACCGATCGCGTTCGTGGACCGGCCGGTCGACGACCCGGGCCGGCGCCGCCCCGACACCACCCTCGCACGCGAACTGCTCGGCTGGTCGCCCCAGATCCCCTGGGAGGAGGGCCTGAAGCAGACCATCGCCTACTTCGCGGCCCGGTCCCCGGACCGTGCACCGGCCCCCTCGCAGCCCTGACCCGCCCCTCCTCGCCGCCCTGGAGACAGCGCATGCACGTCCTCGGTATCAACGCACTCTTCCACGACCCCGCCGCGGCCCTCATCACGGACGGCAAGGTCATGGCGGCTGCGGAGGAGGAGCGGTTCTCGCGCCGCAAGCACGGCAAACGGCCCGTGCCCTTCTCCGCCTGGGAGCTGCCCGAACAGTCGGCCCGCTGGTGTCTGGAGCAGGCCGGGCTCACCCCGGCCGACCTGGACGCCGTCGCCTACTCCTACGACCCCACGCTCGCCCGGCCCGCCGAGCAGCTGGGCCTGGACGACCCCTGGGACCGGCTGCGTCAGGAGTACGCCCGCCTGGCCCCCGGCTTCCTCGCCGAGGCCCTGCCCGGACTCGACCCCGCCAAGGTCCGCTTCGTCCCGCACCACGTGGCGCACGGCGCCTCCGCCGGCCCGGTCTCCCCCTACCCCGACTGCGCCGTCCTCGTCCTGGACGGCCGCGGCGAGTGCGGCTCCCACCTGGCCGGCCGGTGCACCAACCGTGAACTGACCGTCCTCGGCACCCGGGAACTGCCCGACTCCCTCGGCCTGTTCTACGAGGACCTCACCCAGCACCTGGGCTTCCTGCGCAGCAGCGACGAGTTCAAGGTCATGGCCCTCGCCTCCTACGGCACCCCGCGCTTCGCCGACCGGCTGCGCGGCTACGTCCACGCCGACGACCGAGGCGGCTTCCGGGCCCGCCCGGTGCCCTGGGCCGAACTGGTCCCGCCCCGCCCGGCGGACGGCGCCTGGAGCCAGGACCACGCCGACCTCGCGGCCAGCGCCCAGCTGTGCCTGGAGGAGACCATGCTCGCGCTCGCCCGCCGGCTGCACGAGCTCACCGGTGAGGACGCCCTGACCATGGCCGGCGGCGTCGCACTGAACTGTGTCGCCAACACCCGGCTGTGGCGGGAGAGCGGCTTCGGCCACGTGTGGGTGCAGCCCGCCGCCGGTGACGCCGGAACGGCACTGGGCGCGGCCGCGTACGTCGCCGGCCAGAAGGACGCCCTGGAGCCGATGCCGACCGCCGCGCTCGGCCGCGGCTGGAGCGACACCGAGCTGCGTGACTGGCTGGAGCGGGCGGCCGTACCGTACGAGGAGCCCGCCGACATCGCCGAGACGGCCGCCGAAGCGCTGGCCGCCGACGGGATCGTGGCCTGGTTCCAGGGCCGCAGCGAGTACGGGCCGCGGGCGCTCGGACACCGCTCGCTGCTCGCCCACCCGGGCAGGGCGGCCAACCTGGAACGGCTCAACGCGGTCAAGGGACGCGAGGAGTTCCGGCCCGTGGCCCCGATGGTGCTCGCGGAGCGGGCGGCCGAGCTGTTCGACGGACCGCTGCCCAGCCCCCACATGCTGTTCGTGCACGACGTGGCCGCCGACTGGAAGGCCCGCATACCGGCCGTGGTCCACGTCGACGGCACGGCCCGCGTCCAGACCGTGGACCGGACCCAGGAGCCCTTGGTGGCCCGCATGATCGACGGTTTCGAGCGGCGCACCGGACTGCCGGTGGTGGTCAACACCAGCCTGAACACCGCCGGCCGGCCCATGGTCGACGACCCGCGCGACGCCCTGGAGTGCTTCGGGTCGGCGCCCGTCGACCTGCTGGTGCTCGGACCGTTCGCCGTCCGCCGGGGGAGGGCGTTCGCATGACCGATGCGCCCGCCTACACCGTCGTCGTCCCGACGATCGGCCGCCCCTGTCTCGCCGAGTGCCTGCGCGCGCTCGCCGAGGCCGCGGGGCACACCCCGCACGAGGTGATCGTCGTGGACGACCGGCCCGAGCCGGACGGCGACCTGCCGCTGCAGGCGGCCGGCCAACTGCTCGACCGGGTACGGACCCTGCGCACCTGCGGCAAGGGACCGGCCGCCGCCCGCAACGCCGGCTGGCGGACCGTCCGCACGCCCTGGACGGTCTTCCTCGACGACGACGTCCAGGTGCTGCCGGACTGGTCCCGGCTGCTCGCAGAGGACCTGCGGGCGGCCGGCGAGGACGTCGGCGGCATCCAGGGGCGACTGCGCGTCCCCCTGCCCCCGGGCCGCCGGCCCACCGACTGGGAACGCAACACCAAGGGCCTGGAGAACGCCGCCTGGGCCACCGCCGACATGGCCTACCGCACCCAGGCGCTCACCCGGGTCGGCGGTTTCGACGAACGCTTCCCCCGGGCCTTCCGCGAGGACGCCGACCTCGCCCTGCGGGTGCAGCGGGCCGGCTGGTCGCTGTGCCGCGGCACGCGGGTCACCCGGCACCCGGTGCGCGCCGCCCACTGGTGGGCCTCGCTGCCCGTGCAGCGCGGCAACGCCGACGACGCCCTGATGAACCGGCTGCACGGACGCGACTGGTGGGACCGCGCCCAGGCGCCCCGCGGCCGGCTGCACCGCCACCTGGCGGTCACCGGCGCCGCGCTCGCCGCCGCCTCCTGCGCCCTGGCCGGCCGGCGCCGGGCCGCGACCGTCTGCGCGGCCCTGTGGACGCTCGGCACCGCCGAGTTCGCCCTCGCCCGCATCCTGCCCGGCCCCCGCACCACCCGGGAGATCGCCGGGATGCTCGGCACCAGCGTGCTCATCCCGCCGCTGGCCGTCCGGCACTGGCTGCGCGGAGTGGTGCGCCACCGGCGCGCCCGACCGCTGGGAGGTGCCCGATGAGCGGCGTCCGGGCCGTCCTGTTCGATCGCGACGGCACCCTCGTGGCCGACGTGCCCTACAACGGCGACCCCGGCCGGGTCCGGCTGCTGCCGGGTGCCGCGCGGGCCGTGGAGCTGGTCCGCTCCCACGGCCTGGCCACCGGTGTGGTCAGCAACCAGTCCGGCATCGGGCGCGGACTGCTCACCGCCCGGCAGGTGTGCCGCGTCAACGCGCGCGCCGACGAACTGCTCGGCGGCCTGGACGTCTGGACGTTCTGCCCGCACGCCCCGGACGCCGGCTGCGCGTGCCGCAAACCCCGGCCCGGCCTGATCCTGCGGGCCGCCGCGCGGCTGGGCGTCGGTGCGGCCGAGTGCGTGGTGGTCGGCGACATCGCCGCCGACGTCCTGGCCGCCCGGGCGGCCGGCGCGCGGGGCGTGCTGGTCCCGAACGCGGCCACCGCTGCCGAAGAGGTGAAACGTTTCGCCAGTGAGTCCGCCCCCGATCTCCTCACCGCCGTCCGCGGGGCTCTGGAGGACCGGGCGGCCACCACGGGGGCGCGATCGTCATGAGATCCCTCGTCGTCCGTCTCGACAGCTTCGGTGACGTGCTGCTCGCCGGCCCCGCCGTGCGCGCGGTCGCCGCCCGCTCCACGCACCTCACCCTGCTGTGCGGCCCACGGGGTGCGGACGCCGCCCGGCTGCTGCCCGGTGTCGACGAGGTGCTGGTGTGGGAGGCCCCCTGGGAGGGCTTCGAACCGCCCCCGGTGGACCCGGCCGACATCGGCGCCCTGATCACGCGGCTGCGCTCCGGCGCCTTCGAGGCCGCCCTGATCCTCACCTCCTTCCACCAGAGCCCACTGCCGGCCGCGCTGCTGCTGCGGCTCGCCGGCATCGGCCGGATCGGCGCCGACAGCGCCGACCACCCCGGGCGGCTGCTCGACGTGCGCCACCGCCGGCTGCCGGGCCGGCACGAGGCCGAGGCGGCCCTGGACGCCGCCGCCGCCCTGGGCTTCCCCCCACCGCACGGCGACGACGGCCGGCTGCGGGTACTGCCACCGCCGGACACCGTCGGCCTGACCGGCAACGGCCCCTACGTCGTCCTGCACCCCGGCGCCAGCGCCCCCGCCCGCGCCTGGGGCCCGCACCGGTGCGGGGAGGCCGTCGCCCTGCTCGCCGAAGCCGGGCACCGGGTGGTCGTCACCGGCGGCCCGGACGAGACGGACCTGACCCGGCGGGTCGCCGCGGGCCGGGCCGTGGACCTCGGCGGCCGCACGACCCCGCGCACCCTCGCCGGGGTGCTCCGCACGGCGGACGTGGTGGTCAGCGCCAACACCGGCCCCGCGCACCTCGCGGCCGCGGTCGGCACCCCCGTGGTGTCCCTGTTCGCGCCGGTGGTCCCGGCCGGGCGGTGGGCGCCGTACGGCGTCCCCGTCATCCTGCTCGGCGACCAGTCGGCGCCGTGCGCGGACACCAGGGCCCTGACCTGCCCGGTGCCCGGCCACCCCTGCCTGGACGAGGTCACCGGGCAGGACGTGGTGCGCGCGGTGCACAAGCTCATACAGGAGCGGCACTCATGAACATCCTCGTCTGGCACGTGCACGGATCGTGGCTCACCGCCTTCGTGCAGGGCCCCCACACCTACCTGGTCCCGGTCACCGAGGACCGCGGACCCGACGGTCTCGGCCGGGCCGTGACCTGGGACTGGCCCGGAAACGTCCGGGAACGGACCCCCGCACAACTGCGCGACTGCGACATCGACCTGATCGTGCTGCAACGGCCGCACGAACTCGAACTGGCCCTGCGCTGGACCGGCCGCCGGCCCGGCCTGGACGTGCCCGTCGTGTACGTCGAGCACAACAGCCCCGACACCTCACCCGAACGGCAGGTCCACCCACTGGCCGACCAGCCCGGGATCCCGATCGTCCACGTCACCCACTTCAACCGGCTCATGTGGGACAACGGCCGGGCCCCGACCGAGGTCGTGGAGCACGGCATCATCGACCCCGGCCGGCTGTGGACCGGCACCGAGCGGCGCGCGGCGGTCGTCGTCAACGAGCCCGTGCGCAGGGGCCGTACGACGGGCACCGACCTGCTGCCCCGCTTCGCGCGGTCCGCGCCCCTGGACGTCTTCGGCATGCGCACCGAAGGACTCGCCCAGCACCTCGGCCTGCCCCCCGAGCGCTGCCGCACCCGGGACCTGCCCCAGCACGAACTGCACCGGGAGATGGCCCGCTGCCGGGTCTACCTGCACCCCGTGCGCTGGACCTCGCTCGGCCTGTCCCTGCTGGAAGCCATGTTCCTGGGCATGCCCGTGGTCGCCCTGGACACCACGGAGGTCCGCGAGGCCGTACCCGAGGGCGCCGGAGTGGTCTCGAACCGCCTCGACGTACTGGAGGACGCCGTGCGGGCGTTCCTCGCCGAACCCGACCGCGCACGCCTGACCGGCGAGGCGGCCCGGGCCGCGGCACAGGCCCGCTACGGAGAGCGGCGCTTCCTGGACGACTGGGAGCGCCTGATCAAGGAGGTCACCCGATGAGCCGTATCCCGCACACGGCCGGGCGCGTCGCCATGGTCTCCGAGCATGCCAGCCCGCTGGCCGCGCTCGGCGGACCGGACGCGGGCGGCCAGAACGTGTACGTGGCACAGGTCGCCCGGCAGCTCGCCAGGAAGGGCTACCGGGTCACCGTGTACACCCGCCGCGACTCCGCGGGACTGCCGGACCGGGTGACCCTGATCGACGGCGTTCAGGTGGTGCATGTGCCCGCCGGGCCGCCCGCACCCGTCCCCAAGGACGAACTCCTGCCCTATATGGCCGAGTTCGGCGCCTTCCTGGCCCGGCAGTGGGCGGCGAAGCCACCCGACGTGGTGCACGCCCACTTCTGGATGTCCGGCCTGGCCGCCCTGACCGGGACCCGGGGCCTCGGCATCCCCGTCGTGCAGACCTACCACGCACTCGGCACGGTCAAGCGGCGCTACCAGGGAGCCGCCGACTCCAGCCCGGCCGAGCGGCTCGCGATCGAGGAGGCCATCGGTCACGAGTGCACCCGGATCATCGCCACCTGCAGCGACGAGGTGGCCGAACTGAAGGCCATGGGGCTGCCGGAGGACCGGATCAGCGTCGTACCCTGCGGCGTCGACCCCGACCAGTTCGCCCCCGTCGCCCCGGTCCGGCCCCCCGGCGCCCGCAGACGGCTGCTGGCCGTCGGACGGCTCGTCCCCCGCAAGGGCTTCGACCGCGCCATCCGGGCCCTGGCCGGCGTACCGGACGCCGAACTCCTCATCGCCGGCGGCCCCGAGGCCGACCTGCTCGGCGCCGACCCGGAGGCGGCACGCCTGCACGGCATCGCCGGCGAGTACGGCGTCCTGGACCGCGTCACCCTGCTCGGCGGTGTCGGCCGGGCCCGGATGCCCCGGCTGATGTCCAGCGCCGACCTCATCCTGTCCCTGCCCCGGTACGAACCCTTCGGCATCGTCCCGCTGGAGGCCATGGCGTGTGCCACCCCGGTCGTGGCCACCGCGGTGGGCGGCCAGCTCGACTCGGTCGTGGACGGCACCACGGGCGTCCTCGTCCCGGCCGACGACGACCACGACCTCGGCGCCGTCGTCCGCTCCCTCCTCGCCGACCCGGACCGGCTCGCCCGCTACGGCGCGGCCGGCCGCGAACGGGTGCTCGCCCACTACACCTGGGACCGCGTCGCCGACGGGGTGGCCGGGACGTACAGCACCGTGTCCTCGATCCGCTCGCTCTCGGGAGTCGTCCGATGAAGTCCGTCCACGGCACGAAGACCGTCAACGGCACGAAGTCCGTGGACGGCACGGAGACCGTCGTCGCCACCACCCACTGCGACGACCTGATGCGGGCCCTGGAGACGTTCCGGGACTGCGGGCCGCTCATCGAACGCTGGGGCGCCGAACTCGCCCGGCGGCTCGGCGGCGGCTCCCGGCTGCTCGTCGCGGGCAACGGCGGAAGCGCCGCGCAGGCACAGCACCTGACGGCCGAACTGGTCGGACGCTACCAGGACGACCGGCCGCCGTTCTCCGCCGTCGCCCTGCACGCCGACACCTCCACCACCACCGCCATCGCCAACGACTACGGCGTCCAGGAGGTGTTCGCCCGCCAGACCGCCGCCCACGGCCGCCCCGGGGACATCCTCATGCTGCTGTCCACCAGCGGCGCGAGCGCCAACCTGCTGTCCGCCGCCGAACGCGCCCACGGCCTCGGCATGACGGTGTGGGGACTCACGGGACGAGCACCCAACCCCCTGCAACTCGGTTCGGACGAGGCGCTGTGCGTGGACGCCCGCGTCTCCGCCACGGTGCAGGAACTGCACCTGGTCGCCGTGCACATGCTCTGCGAGGCCTTCGACCGGGCGGTCGAGCAGGGCGAGGCCGAGCGGTCCGGCGGTGCCGGCGCCGACGGCAGACCGAGCGTCGTCGGCCGGCTCGTCGGCCGCGCCCGTACCGTCGGCCGGGCCACGCCCGGCACACCCGTGGCCCCCAGGAAGGGACCCGCATGAGGACCTCGCGCACCCCCCTGGTCGTCGTGGGCGACGCCCTGCTCGACCACGATCTGTGCGGCCGGGCCGAGCGGCTCGCCCCGGACGCGCCGGTGCCCGTCGTGCACGACACCCGGCGCAGCTCCCGCCCGGGCGGGGCGGCCCTCGCCGCCTGCCTCGCGGCCTGCGACGGCCGCCCCGTCACCCTCGTCACCGCACTCGGCGACGACCCGGCCAGCCACACCGTGCGCGAGCTGCTGGCCGGCCGCGTCACCGTGGTGGAGGTGCCCCTGGACGGCAGGCTCAGCAGCAAGACCCGCGTCCTCGCCGGAGACCGGCCGCTGCTGCGGCTGGACGACGGCGAGGGCCGCGCCCGCGGGGCGACCGCGGCCGCCGAGGCCGCCGTGACCGGGGCCGGCGGCATCCTGGTCGCCGACTACGGCCGCGGCACCGCCGACGTCCTCAGGGCGGTCCTGGGCACCGCCGCCGCCCGCGTGCCCGTCGTGTGGGACCCCCACGTGCGCGGCCGGGCCCCGGTGACCGGCGTCCGGCTGGCCACCCCCTCGGCGCAGGAGGCCCGCGCCTTCGCCCGGCAACTGGACGACGGCCGCGACCACGACGAGCCGGCCGGGCTGCGCACCGCGGCCCGCGACGCCCGCGCACTCGTCGGCGCCTGGCGGGCCCGGGCCGTCGCCGTGACCCTGGGCGAGCGCGGCGCGCTGCTCTCCCACGGCGAGACCCCGCTGCTCGTGCCGACCCCGGCCGCCGCGACGGGCGACCCCTGCGGAGCGGGCGACCGGTTCGCCGCGGCCGCGGCCGGACTGCTCGCCGACGGCGGCCTGACCGAGGCCGCCGTCCAGGCCGCCGTGCACGCGGCCACCCGCTATGTGGCCGAGGGCGGCGCCCGCGCGATCACCGCGCCCGAGCAGCCGCGGACCGAGGCCGGAACCGGAACCGGAACCGGGACCGGGACCGGGACCGACGGAGACCCCGGCGCGGACGCGGCGCACGCCACGGGGACCGCCGTACGCGCGACCGGGGACGCGGTGCTCGCGACCGGGGCGGCCGTGCGCGCGGGCGGGAACGCCGGGGAGGCCGCTGCGGACGACACCGCGGACGCCGTGCGGACCGCCGCCCGGGTCCGGGCCGCCGGCGGCACCGTCGTCGCCGCGGGCGGCTGCTTCGACCTGCTGCACGCCGGGCACGTCGCCCTGCTCCAGGCCGCCCGCCGGGCCGGCGACTGCCTGATCGTCTGCGTCAACTCCGACGACTCGGTGCGCCGCGCCAAGGGCGACAGCCGCCCCCTCGTCCCGGTCGCCGACCGGGTCCGGGTGCTGCGCGCCCTGGAGTGCGTGGACGCGGTCGCCGTCTTCGAGGAGGACACCCCCGAACGCATCCTCGGCGCACTCCGCCCGCACATCTGGGCCAAGGGCGGCGACTACGCACGCACCCGTCTGCCCGAACAGGCCCTGGTGGAGAGCTGGGGCGGCCAGGTCCTGCTGCTGCCCTACCTGGACGGCCGTTCCACCACCGGCCTCGCCCGCCGCGCGGCCCTGTCACCGGCCCGGACGGCAGGCGGCACGTCGTGACCGCGGAGTTCGCCCGGGGCCGGCGGTTCCGCCGGAACGCGCGGTCGTTGCGGGGTTCGAGGG
>NZ_JBEOTD010000033.1:0-94220 GCF_040426375.1 Streptomyces sp. NPDC096012 | reverse complement strand
GGCGGGAGGCGCGGCATGATCGCCGAGCTTGTCCCGCTGGTGGTCGTCGCGGGGCCCCTACGGCTGGTGGGGCGTCGTGACCGCGGAGTTCGCCCGGCACCGGTGGTTCCGCCGGAACGCGCGGTCGTTGCGGGGTTCGAGGGCGGGAGGCGCGGCATGATCGCCGAGCTTGTCCCGCTGGTGGTCGTCGCGGGGCCCCTACGGCTGGTGGGGCGTCGTGACCGCGGAGTTCGCCCGATCGCCGAGCCTGTCCCACCCGTGGTCGTCGCGGGGCCCCACGGCAGGTGGCGCGTCGTAGCCGCCGAGTTCGCCCTGCGCCCTCCGGCCCGCCGGAACCCGTGGCAGTCACCGGGCCCGACGGCAGAGGTCTTCCAACGGTGGCCCCCTTCCGACCGGTGGGGTGATCTTGCCCACCGGCCGGGTATCCGGGCCGCACGGCGTTCCGTGGGTCGACGTCGGCTCTGTCCGGTGAGTCCGCCTCGGCCGGGTTCCCCGGGTAGGACCTTCGGTCACGTCTCGGAGGACCGGCCTCGGCCGTGTTCTCCGGGTTCCGCCTCGGCCACGTCTCGCGGGACCGGCCTCGGCCATGTCCCGTGGGTCCGCCCCGGGCACGGAGTGAACCGCCGCCCGCCACTCGCTCTCGCATCGACCGGAGGACCGACTCGGTGATCCGCACCCCGCACCCCCCGACCGTCCTGCTGCTGCGCGCCCTCGGTCTCGGTGATCTCCTGGCCGGCGTGCCCGCGCTGCGCGGAGTGCGGCGGTGTTTCCCGGGCCACCGGATCGTCCTGGCGCAGCCACCGGCCCTGACCGAACTCGCCCTGGCCACCGGCGCGGTCGACGCCGTCTTCCCGGCCGAGGCGGCGGGGCGGGCGGTGCCGTCCCTCGCACACTGGGCCGGACCGCCGCCCGAGGTGGCGATCGACCTGCACGGCAACGGCCCCGAGAGCCGCGACGCGCTCGCCGCCCTGCACCCGGGCCGGCTGCTCGCCCACGCCTGTCCCGACGGGCCGCCGTGGCGCGGCCACGCCCACGAACGGGACCGCTGGTGCGCCTTCCTGGACGGTTACGGCATCCCGGCCGACCCCCTGGACCTGCGGCTGCCCCGCCCCGGTACGCCGTCACCGGCGCCCGGTGCGGTGCTCGTGCACCCGGGAGCGGCCTCGGGTTCGCGCCGCTGGCCACAGGAGCGGTTCGCCGCCGTCGTACGGTGCCTGCGCGCCGCCGGACACCACGTGGTCCTCACCGGTGGCCCGGGGGAGGAGGTCCTGGTGCGCTCGGTCGCCGAGCGCAGCGGGCAGCCGGCCCACGACGTGCTGAGCGGCGGCCTGCCCCTCGGGGAACTGTCCGCGCTGGTGGCCGAGGCCTCCCTCGTGCTCAGCGGCGACACCGGCCTCGCGCATCTCGCGGTCGCCCACGGCACCCGCTCCGTCACCCTGTTCGGGCCCGTCTCCCCCCGCCTGTGGGGACCGCCCCCCAGCCCCGACCACCTGGTCCTGTGGAAGCCCGGCCCGCCCGGCGACCCGCACGGCCGCACCCCCGACGTCCGCCTCCTGCGCATACGCACCGGCGAGGTCGCCGCCGGCTGCCTCACGCTGCTCCGGACGGTACGGGGCCACCCCCGGCAGTTCGGGCCGCAGGCGGCACAGGTCCACTGAGCAGGCCCCGCGCCGCGCCAGGACCTGACGCCCCCGACGGACCGGACAACCGTACGGCCGCCGGCCCGCTCACCCACAACCGTCGCGACGAACGAACTCCCGCGCACCCTCGCCGTGCCGTGGCGCGGCGTGCCGTGCCGTGGCGACCGCTGATCCCCGGTCGTGCAGCGGGGCACTCACTCACCCGGACGGCGGTATGCCGGACGAGTCGTACGCGGGGGACACGGGTGCGCCGACCGAGCCCGCCGTGACCGTGCCGGCGGTTCACCGACGAGTGCGTGGGGCCGTAGGGCCGTAGCCCCATGGTGCGAGGTGCGCCGTGTGAGGTGTGAGGTGTGAGGTGCGCGGTGCGTGGTGCCCTGACGCCGGGCGCCGCGACGGCGGTTGCCGCCCGCACGCACGGTCCCGCGACGCCCGCGACCGCCGGGCGCGGCCGTCCCGTTGCCGGGCAGCCGTCCCGGAGTCCGGGCAGCGGCCCCGGAGCCCGGTCGGACGGGCCGGGCGGCCACGGTCGCCGGTGTGCCCACCGGTGCGGTTGAGCGTCGCCCCCCTGACGTGCATGGTGGTGCAAGGTCACGAAGAGGCCGGTCGAAGTCGTCTGCGATGTCCTGTCTGGGTGATGCCATGAAAGCCCCTCCCGACCGTTCCGGCGCACCGGCACACCTGGTCATCGAGTCCTCCGTGGTCGAGGGACTGCCCGCCGAGGGCGCCCTCCTGCTGCGCATGTCGGGCAACCTCGACGCGCACGGCGCCAAAGCCTGGTCGGCGGAACTGCTCGGGCACCTGCGACGGGCCGACCGCGCCGGACTGCGACCCGTCCTCGACATGGCCCACGTACAGCTGGGCGGCGCCGCCGTGCTGCGCACGCTCAGCGAGACGGCCCGGGCGCGCACCGGGCGGCCGGACCTGATCGTCGTGCGGGCCAGGCCCGGGGTGCGGGAGGCGGTCCACCTCGCCCGCCTGGACGGCGTCCTGCTGTACGCCACCCTCGACGAGGCGCTGCGCGAACTGGCCCGCACCGCGACGCGGGTGGAGGAGCTGCCGGCCTGGCGGTCGCAGATCACCGACCCGCTGCGGCCCTCGTACGAGGATCTGCACAAGGAGGTCCGCGCCCTGCGCGCCCGGCTGCGCACCGCACCGGTGATCGGCATGGCACAGGGAACGCTGATGGTCCGCTACGGCCTGCCGGACTCCGGCAGCGCCTTCCGGGTGCTGCGCGAGGCATCCCAGCGGTTCAACGTGCCGTTGCGCGTCATCGTCTCCGCCGTCGTGGTGGCCCGGCCACCGGACGGCGAGATGTGGTTCCCGGGCCGCCGCTGTCTGCCGGTGCCGCGGCTGCGGCACCTCGGCAGGGGCGGTCGTGACCCGCGCTGCCGCCGGCAGATGGTCGACGCCGTGCTGCACGAGGCGCTGGCCATCGGGCGGGCGCCGGCCGGCTACCTGCGGTTCGTCGATCCTGCAGTCAACGCGCTGGTGCTGGAGACCCACCACGGCTGCGCGGAGACGTTCCTCGACCACCTCATGCGCGGCCGGGACGACGGCACGGCCGACGCGGTGGCCCGGACACGGGCGCGGCGGGTGAGCGTGCCGGACACCTCCACCGACGCCCTGCTCTCCGACGAGTACCGGCGTGCCCTGCTGACCACCGGCACGCACGCCCTGCAGAGCATCCCCGTGCTGAACTCGGCCGGTTCCTGCACCGGCGTGACCACCCTCTTGTGGCCCGACGCCGGCCACCGGCCGACCGGCGCCCAGGCCGCGGCCCTCGGTGAACTGGCCGCCGACACCGCGGCATGGCTGAGCTGGTACCACCGCTCGGTGCTGCTCGACGCCCTCGAACACATCCACCGGACGCTGAGCCGCTCCGCCCTCTGAGGTCGGTTGAGGTCGGTCCGCCGGGTGCCGAGTCGTTCCCTCGCCTGAGTCGGGCCGACGGGTGCTGAGCCCTCCCCTCGCCTGAGTCGGGCCGACGGGTGCTGAGCTGCTCGGCTCTCCTGTGGCCGGTCCGCCGGGTCCCGAGCCGTTCCGCCCCCCGTGGTCGGTCCGCCCGGTGCTCGGCCGCTCCCTCGCACACACGGCCTGTCAGCCCCACCGCCCGTAGGCGGCGGCCGCGGGGCGGTGGTGTGCCCGGACCGGATCCGCCGTGACGTGCCAGGGCACTACCCTCCGGATATGCGTATCTCCGTCTCCTCCGACATGGACGAACCCGTCGCCCGGCTCCTCGTTGCGGAACTGAGGCAGCGCGGCCACGCCGTGCGCGCGCACGGCGCGCTGCGCCCCGGTGCGGACGCGCAGTGGGCGGTGTGCTCGGAGGCCGCCGCCCGGGACGTCGTCGAGGGCCTGGCCGAGCAGGCGGTGGTGTGCTGCTGGACCGGTACCGGCGCGTCCATCGCGGCGAACAAGGTGCCCGGCGTACGCGCCGCTCTGTGCACGGACGCCACCACGGCGGACGGCGCCCGCCGCTGGAACGACGCCAATGTGCTCGCGCTCAGCCTGCGGCTGACCTCGGAGCCGGTGCTGAGGGAGATCCTCGACGCATGGTTCGCCGGCGAGCCGAGCGAGGATCCGGAGGACGTGCGGAACGTGGCCCGCGTCGGCCGACTGGACGCCGCCCGGAACGATTCCTGACGCCGCCCGGAACGCTCCCACGGGCGACCGGCCGGCCACGGGGGCGGAACGGCTCGGCACCCGGCGGACCGGCCTCAGGAGAGCGGAGCGGCTCAGCACCCGTCGGCCCGACTCAGGCGAGGGAACGGCTCGGCGGTCCGGAGCGGGCCGGTGACCCCGGGGCGCGGGCTGGTCCGCCCGCCCGGCCGGGAGCCGAGCGGCCGGACCGACAGTCCGCGGAGGGCTCGGACGGGTGGGGCGGCATCACCCGGGCGGGCCTGGGATTTCAGTGGGCGCCGAGTCCGCCGCCACCGAACGAGCCGCTGGACCCGCGACTCCAGCGCGGGCGGTCCTTGGACTCGCTCGTCCTGGTATCCATGTTGGACAGCTCGTACGGGGTGAGCGGGCGGCCGCCCTTGGGGGTCTGCGGCACCTCCGCCGATTCCCGGTTCTCCCGGATCTCGTGCACGGCCCCCTCCGGTGGCAGCTTCGGCTGCTCTTCGGGACGGGGGCGAGCGGACTCGTGGTACCTGTTGCGGGAGTTCAGCCAGAAGCCGCCGGCGAGCAGCGCCAGGACACCCACGGCCACGACGAACAACACAAGGCTCATCAGGCCGCTCGCTGCGGCCAGCTGCGTCGATGCGGTAGTCATAGAACAGTTCTACCCACCCATAACTGCACGAACCGGACACCTTGGGTGGCCGGATGCGGACGGACCGCGAGCACACACCCTGCCTGTGTGCGAAAGGTCGCCACCCTGCCTGAGTGCGAGGCCGGTGCCCCGCACGTTCCCGCCGGCAGCTCTCGCCCGTCCTCCCGCCGCCATTCCCGTCCGCGGTGGTGTTTGCGGCCTCCCGCCCCGGCTACCCGCACGGGGTGACACCGTCGGCTTCACCGCAGCAGCTCTACCGGTTCCTCGAGGACCGCTTCACGTGTGCCCAGGCGTGCACGGAGTGCGCCCGGGTCTGCGCGGTCCGGGCCAGCCTCGTCGACCCGGACGGCTCGGAGGGCCAGGAGCGCGTGCGCCGGCTGGGCATCATGTGCGCCGAGGTGTGCGACGCCACCTGCCGTGCGCTGTGCGAGGAGAACCAGCAGGACGAGGACGGCATCCGGGTCCGGCTCGAATGGTGCCGCTCGGTCTGCCTCGAAAGCGCCCACGCCTTCGGCGCCTGCCCCGGCGCCGAACCGGCGGCGGCGACGTGCCGGGCCTGCGCCGAGGCGTGCTCGCGCTTCCTGGAGAGCCTCAGCTGACTCGGGGCGCGCACGCCGACCGAAGGTGCTCGGCGCGCCGCGTCGTATCCCGGCCGCGCCGATTCGCCGCAGGCATGCCATTCCCAATTTTTGGAACACGTTCTACCGTGTGCGCCGTCAGGACCGCCCTTGGGGAGCCTGGAGGCGCCGTGCACCTCGATCACACGCCCGAGCAGTTGCGACTGCGCGCCGAGCTGCGCGCCTACTTCGCCCGGCTGGTACCGGACAACGCCTATGCCCGGTACGCCGACCCGGCGGCACGCAAGCGGTTCTACCGCGACACCATCCGCAGACTGGGCGCGGACGGCTGGCTCGGCGTCGGCTGGCCCGAGGAGTACGGCGGGCGCGGCATGACGGCGATGGAGCAGTTCATCTTCTTCGACGAGGCCGCGCAGGCCGGTGTGCCCCTGCCCCTGATGGCCCTGAACACGGTCGGTCCCACGCTCATGCGGTTCGGTACGCACGAGCAGAAGGCGTACTTCCTGCCGCGCGTGCTGTCCGGCGAGATCGACTTCGCGATCGGTTACAGCGAGCCCGGCGCCGGCACCGACCTGGCCGCCCTGACGACCCGGGCCGTCCGCGACGGGGACGAGTACGTCGTCAACGGGCAGAAGGTCTGGACCACCAACGGCGACACCGCGGACTGGGTGTGGCTGGCCGTGCGCACCGACCCCGAGGCGCCACCGCACAAGGGCATCACCATGCTGCTGGTGCCGACCTCCGAACCCGGCTACTCCTGCACGGTCATCAACACCCTGGCCTCGCACGACACCACCGCGAGCTACTACGAGGACATCCGGGTCCCCGTCTCCCGCCGGGTCGGGGAGGAGAACCAGGGCTGGCGGCTGATCACCAACCAGCTCAACCACGAGCGCGTCACCCTCGCCGCGCACGGCACCATGGCCATCCGCGCCCTGCACGACGTGCAGCGCTGGACGCGCGGGACCAAGCTCGCCGACGGCCGCCGGGTGGCCGACCTGCCCTGGGTGCGCCGGCTGCTGGCCCGCACCCACACCCGGCTCGAGGCGATGAAGCTCCTCAACTGGCAGATGGTCTCGGCCGTCGAGGACGGCACGCTCACCCCGCAGGACGCCTCGGCCGTCAAGGTCTACGGCTCCGAGGCCCGCCGCGACGCCTACGCCTGGCTCATGGAGATCGTCGCCGCGGCCGGCCCCCTCAAGGAGGGCTCCGCGGGCGCCGTATTGCACGGTGAACTGGAGCGCGGCTACCGCTCGGCGGTCATCTTCACCTTCGGCGGCGGCAACAACGAGATCCAGCGCGAGATCATCTCGTGGATCGGCCTGGGGATGCCGAGGGTCCGGCGTTAGCTTCTTGCGGCTGCAGGCTTCAGTTGCCGCAGACCGGGGATGGTCGACATCAAGATCACGGACTGTCCTCAGGGCACGCGACCCGGGGTTCACGCCGCTGCTGAGGCGGTGTCACCCCTTGATGCAGGTGTACTGGCCCCCTATGCCGCCTCCTGGCGTGCCCTCGCCACCGCGCTGAACGCCTCCCTCGTCAGGCTGAGCCGCTCCGGCGACAGGAGAACGCCGTGGGCCGGCACCGGCTCGCAGGAACGAGGTCAGGTCTGACCCCGGGCGCGGTCCGGGAAGACGTCCGGCACCACGAGCGAGCAGGTTTCCCCCGGCGCGATGGTCACCGCCCGATCGACGAGCATCACGCGAATCGGGGATTCCGCCGAGTCCGGCACGCTGATCTCCAGCTGCCCGCTCCGGCGGCGTATGCCGACGCCCCAGTGACCGCGATAGTGCACCGTGAACCCGTACTCGGAGAGGGGCGGCAGAGGCACCGGGTCCAGCCACAGGGCGTCCTCACGAGTCTCCAGCCCTGACAGGCCCCGCTGGACCAGGTCGAGGGTCCCGGCCATGGCCCCGAGGTGGATCCCTTCGCCGGTCGTGCCGCCCTGGATGTCGGCGACGTCCGCCTCCAGTGCCTCGTGGACGTACTGCCATGCGTCGGCGCGTCTGGCCCGGGCGAGGACGAAGCCGTGGACGAGTTCGCTGAGGGTGGAGCCGTGGCTGGTGCGCTGGAGGTAGTAGTCCACGGTTCTGCGCCAGACGTCGTCGTCCAGGTCGTACCCGAGACGCCGGAACAGGGCTCCGAGCTCGGCGGGCGAGAACAGGTAGCCGAGCATCAGGACGTCGGCCTGCTTGGACGCCTTGTAACGGTTGGCCGTGTCGCCCTCCGCTTCCAGGATCCGGTCCAGCCTGCGAATGGTGCGGTAGCGCGCACGGTAGGCCTCCCAGTCCAGTTCGACGAGGTCGTCGTAACCCTCGAACTGGCTGATCACGCCCCGGTGGAACGGCACCCGGAGCCGGCGGGAGACCTCCTCCCACTCCTGCAGCTCGTCGACGCCGAGCCGGAGCCGGTCGAGCAGTTCCTCGCGCCGCCACGCGGGCAGCCCTCGCAGGAGTTGCAGGGTGCGGGTGAGAACCCACGCCGCGGTGACGTTGGTGTAGGCGTTGTCGTCCAGTCCCGGCGAGGCGGCACCCGGGTAGCCGTCGTGGTACTCGTCGGGGCCGACGACACCGCGGATGCGGTAGCGGCCGGTCCCGGGGTCGAGGACGGCGAGGTCCGCCCAGAAGCGGGAGATCTGCAGCAGCATCTCCGCGCCCCTGGTGTGCAGGTACTCCGTGTCGCCGGTGGCCTCGCAGTACTGCCAGACGTTGTAGGCGATCGCGGAACCCACGTGGTGCTGGAGGCGGGAGTGGTCGGGCAGCCAGCGGCCCGACGTGGGGTTGAGGTGCCATTCCTGGGACTCCTCACGGCCGTCGCTGCCGCTCTGCCACGGGTACATCGCGCCGGATCGGCCTTTCGCCGTGGCCGCTCCGCAGGCCCGCGCGAGGCGACGATAGCGGTAGTTCAACAGGGACCGGGAGACCTCCGGGAAGTGCAGGTTGAGGTACGGCAGCACAAAGAGCTCGTCCCAGAACACATGGCCCCGGTACGCCTCGCCGTGCAGGCCCCGGGCGGGCACTCCCACGTCCAGGTCCGCCGTGTGGGGTGACAGCGTCTGCAGGACGTGGAAGAGGTGGAAGCGCAGGATGCGGCCGGCTTCGCCGGGCACCTGGATGTCGGCCCGCCGCCACAGCCGTTCCCATGCGGCGCCGTGGGAGTCCAGCAGGGTGGGGAAGTCCGGTGCTGTGGTCACCCGGTCGACGGCTTCGCCGAGCGGGTCGCTGATCGCCGTGTCGCGCGAGGTGTGGAGCGCCACGGTCTTGTCCACGGTGATGGTTCGGCCCGGTGAGAAGGCGACCACCAGACGGTGGACCGCGCGTTGGCGGGCCGGGCGGAGCACTGACGAGGCCGGAGCCCCGTCGGCCATGACCGTCGTCCGGGCGGCGAGGGCGATGGAGATGTCCGACGTGTTGGTCCGGCAGGTCAGACAGACCGTGTGGGGCTCGTGGGCACCGGTGCGCACATGGGTCACATGGTGGCGGTTGAGAGCGCGGTAACGGTGCACGTTGCCGTTGGTCACCTCCCCGTCGATCGAGCTTTCGATCTCGATCTCGCCCGACCAGTCCTCGGCCGTGATGACCGTGCGCAGTGCGGCCAGGTGGGGATCCCCCATGTGCACCAAGCGGATCTGCTCGACGCTGAGTTCACCCCTGTCGTCCATCCGGTGGCGGAAGGACCGGGTGAGCGTGCCGCGGCGCAGATCCAGGGTGTGCCTGTGGTCCAGGAGGGCGTGCGTACTGGGAGAGATCCACGGACCCCACGCTCCCCGGGCGTGGCGCAGACGCAACCGGAGAAGCAGCCAGTTGGGCAGGTTGACCAGATCCTCGTTCACCACACGCCGCCCCGTCACGGTCGACTCCAGGCGGTTGTAGCAGCCGGCCACGTAGGTCGCCGGGTAGTGCACCAGGCCGGCCCGGCGCTCGGGCAGCGCGCCCCGCGTGGCGAAGTATCCGTTGCCGAGGGTGCAGAGGGATTCGCGCAGTCGTTCGGCGGCGGGGTCGTAGCCCGTCCACTCCCACGTCCACTCCGGCATCCGCCACCCTCCCTATCCTCCGGAGGCCCGGAAGCCCACGTACGTGCGGCGAGTGTCAGACCGGCTGGGGAACGACGGCGACCGGGCAGTCCGAGTGGTGCAGGAGGGCGTGGGCGACCCTCCCGAGCTGCAGACCGAAGTGTCCGTGCCGTCGCTGGGCGCCGACGACGATCAGATCGGCCTCGGCCGATGCCTTCAGGAGAGTCCTGTGGGCGGGGCCTTCGAGCGGCTGACGTCGGACGTCGACCTGTGGGTGCGCTCGTACGGCCTCGCGCAGGGCGTCGTCGAGACCTGCGGCCGCCCGCTCCTCGCGCAGCCGGGCGGCGTCGTCCGCGATCAGCATGTGGTCCACCGGCTCCTGCGACGGATTGCGCCAGGCCCGCACGGCCGTCAGGGCGCAACCGCGCACCTCGGCCTCGCGGACGGCGAACCGTACCGCCGCCGCGCTGCCGGTCGGGTCCCCGACGCCCACGACGATGCGGCCGAAGGCTCCCCGGCGGTTCGGTTCCGCGCCGCGGACCACGACGACCGGGCAGCCGGCGCGAGCCGCGACCGCGAGGCTGACGGACCCCAGGAGCATCCCGGCGATCCCGCCTCGCCCGCGTGCGCCCGTGACCAGAGCGAACGCCTCGGGACCCGCCCGCAGCAGCGCGGATACGGCGTCCTCGGCCAGTACCTCGCCCGAGACCTTCACCTCGGGGTCGCGGCGTCGAGCCCGTTCCACGCAGGACGCGACGATGTGCTCGGCCATGACCTCCTCGGCCGGGCGGTCCGTGGTGAAGGACGGCTGGACTCCCTCGTACATCTCCCACAGAGAGGCATGGACGAGGTGAAGAGGCAGCCCGTGCCGTGCCGCCTCGTCCACGGCCCAGTCGACCGCCGTCAGACTGGAGTCCGATCCGTCGACGCCCACCACCAGGGGGAGGTCCATCGCCGTCACCGCCTTTGCCGCCCGGATGCCGAGAGCCCCTGTGAATACGGTCGCACCGCCTGCTCGGCGCCGCGACACGCCACTGCCAGGACTGGTCGGTCACCGGCCGGTTTGCGGTGGGTGCGCTCGCCGTGATGCTGGAGGCAGTGGCCGGGCCAACCCCCTCCGGAACCGTTCAGGGACTCAGGACATGCCAGTCGCCGTTCCACACATCATGAGCGATGTGATGACCGCGCCCGCTGTCGCCGTCGGGTGCGACGCGCGCTTCAAGGAGATCGTGCGGGTCATGGACGAGCGCTGTGTGAGTGCCGTGCCGGTCGTCAGCGGCGAGGGGCGGGTCGTCGGGGTGGTGTCCGAGGCCGACCTGCTGCCCAAGGAGGAGTTCCGGGGTCGTGAGCCGACCCGATTCGAGCGGATCCGACGCCGGTCCGACCTGGCCAAGGCGGAGGGCATGACCGCCGAGGAGGTGATGAGCACGCCCGCTGTCACGGTCCGGCCGGACGACACCCTCGCCCAGGCGGCCCGCCGCATGGCGGTACACCACGTCAAACGGTTGCCCGTGGTCGACGACGCGGACCGGCTGCGTGGCGTCGTCAGCCGTGGGGACCTGCTGAAGGTGTTCCAGCGTCCGGACGAGGACATCGAGGAGGAGGTCCGCCGCACGGTGGTGTCCTACCTGTTCCCCAAGCACGCGCATGCCATCCGCGTGTCCGTGCGGGACGGGATCGTCACGCTCCGCGGGCCCGTCCACGACACTTCGCTCATCTGGGTCGCCGAGCGCCTCGTCCATGGCATGGAGGGCGTGGTGGGCGTCGAGTCCCAGCAGCTTCGCGGGGAGGAGTCCGGCCCGGCCCGCCCCTGCCCGGCCGAGTGACCCCGTGGACGTCGGTGGGCGTCCCGGTTCGTCTCACAGGGCGGGTGAGCCGTGATTCTCTACTGATCGGGCGGCGTGATCCGGCGGCCCGTGAGGCTCGTGGGCCGGATCGACACCCACATCTCGCGCTCGCCACCGGCCCATGGGCTGGTGTGGGCCTGCTGGGCGAGCCTGCGTACGGCCTCGGGCTCGGTCACCACGCCGGCGGGGCCGACCGCGAGCACACTCCAGCCCTGGCTCAGGGCGTCGTCCACGTGGTCGACCTCGAAGGCGACCTCCGTCTCGGCTGCCGCCGCGGCCACGGAGTCGGGCGCGGTTCGGAAGACGATGGCGTCGTCGACGATCTCGTAGTTGACCGGGACGACTGCCGGGCGGCCGTCGGACGCCGACACCGAGACGCGCCCCACGCCGTGCGTGGACAGCAGGGTGCGGCACTCCTCCGGGGCCAGGTCCCGCAGCCGGGGGTGCAGCAGTGCGTGGCCCTGACCGGGTGGAAGATCCGTGCCTCCGCCACGCAGCGCCGCGACCGTGGTGCCCAGGGCGTCGGCCAGCCGGACGAGAGTCGCAAGACTCGGGTTGGCGGGCCGGTCCTCCAGGTAGGCGAGGTAGTCGGGCGACATCACGGCACGGCGCGCCGCTTCCACCAGGCTCAGCCCTTGCCGCCGGCGTTCGGCCGCCACCCGCCGTCCGATGTCGCCGGGATCGGGCGCCCTGGCCGGCCGCGGAGCGGTGAACACGGTCTCCGCCTCGTGTGTGTCCGGCAGGGGCTCACGTGAGGCCACTGGTCGGTCGTGTTCGAGGTGGTGGATGTGGGCGTCGGGACCAGGGAACACGAGTGTCACTTCGTCCGTGTCCGACCAGCGCACCTCGTAGGGGGGAGTTCCGTCCTCGTGATGCAGTCCGACGATTTCGCCGTCGCGCCTGGCGGCGCCGGTCGCCGGACTTTCGACGACGAGTTGATCGCCGAGGTGAGCTCGCATGATCGCCGCCCTCTCCTCAGAATGGTGCTGTATCCAACCTGCCACGCGGGCCACACTGCCGCACGGGGCGGCTGCCCCGTCTCCGCGAGGTGGGTGGCACGTTCCCGGGAGGCGACATGCACCACCGAACGGTCGAGGAGCTCATGAGCCGGGACGTCGTCCGGGCGCGGCGTGACACGCCGTTCAAGGAGCTCGTCAGATTGCTGGAGGAGAACGGCGTCACCGCTGTGCCCGTGGTGGACGAGCTGGACCGTCCGCTGGGTGTGGTGTCCGAGGCGGACCTGCTCCGCAAGAGCGCCGACCAGGCCGACCCCTCGGGCAGGACACCCATCCCCCACCTGGAGGCCTGGGAACGGGCCAAGGCCGAGGGCTCCCGTGCCGAGGAACTGATGTCCGCTCCCGCGGTCTGCGCACGTCCGGAGTGGACCGTGGTCGAGGCCGCCCGCCTCATGGAGACCCAGAACGTCAAACGACTGCCCGTGGTGGACGAGACGGACCGGCTCCTGGGCATCGTGAGCCGTGGTGATCTGCTGCGGGTCTTCCTCCGTCGTGACGAGGCCGTCCGCGAGGAGATCACCGGCGACCTGCTGCGGCGCACCTTGGGACTCGATCCGCGGGACGTGAACGCGGAGGTGCGCGACGGGCGGGTGACGCTCGCCGGCACCGTCGAGTACAGGAGTCTGATTCCCGTCGTCGAGCAGTTGTGCCGTGGCGTCGACGGCGTGGTGTCGGTGTCAGGGAATCTCTCCTACCGGAAGGACGACTCGCGGGACGCGTCCGGCGACAGCTGAGCCCGTCGGGGTCACGCGGGCCGTCCAGCAGCCTGAGGGGCGCTGGGACGGGACGCTGCCATGCCCTGGACGTCGCGGTCGGCGGCGTTCAGCAGCTGGTGGGCGAGGTCGTGCATGGCCCTCCCCGCCGCCAGTTCGTCGCCGATCTCCGGCACGTTCGTGTCCACCGGGTTGCAGTGCGCGGTTCCGCGCCCGGTGAGCGCCGTGGTGCCGGTGTCCAGCGTGACGTGTGCCTTCGTCGTCCCGTCGTCTTCGAAGAGGTGGAGACGCACGCTCCACTGTCCGGTGTGCGACATCGTTCTCTCCTTGCCAGTGTGCGGCGCGCCGCCGAAGTCCGGGCAGCGGTGCTCCAGGTGACCGCACCGCACGGGCCGGCTGGAAACCGGGTGGACGGCATCCGGCCGCCCGCTGGGCGGCCCCGTCTTTCCACCATCGGACGACAGCGTTCCGCGGCCACAGGGCCGAAAGTCCCTGTCGAGCCGGCGACCGGCCCTCGAAGTCGGCTGCGTTCCGTTCGCCTCGCGGTGGGGCGGTCACATCTGGGGGACGACGGCGACTGGACACGGTGCGTGATGCAGCAGTGCGTGGTTGGTCAGGCCGAGTTGCAGGCCCGGATGCCCACGTCGTCGACGGGCGCCCACGACCAGCGGATCCGCTGTCGAGGCGGCTTCCAGCAGCGCCGGGCGCGCAGGTCGCTCGACCAGTCTCCGGCTCACCACCGCGTCCCGATACCTCTCCGCGGGATGGCGCAGAGCGTCGTCGAGAACCTGTGCCGGCGGGCGCCGGTGGGCTTCCAGGAACCACGACGGGGCCTGTGGGGTCGTACAGGCCCCGGACGGTGCGCTCCAGGCATGCACCGCCACGAGCCGGCAGCCTCGCACGTCCGCCTCGCGCAACGCGAAGTCGGCGGCCGTACCGCTGCCTTCCCCGTCCTCGATGCCCACGACCACGCTTCCGAAACGGCCAGCGCGATGCTCCGGGGAGCCGCGAACCACGATGACCGGACAGTCGGCGCGTGCCGCCACGGCGAGGCTGACCGAGCCCAACAGCATGCCCGCGAGGTCTCCGAGTCCCCTGGACCCCAGGACCAAGGCGAACGCGTTACGGCCCTTACCGACCAGTGCCGAAGCCGCGTCCTCCTGCGAGACCTCGCTGGACAACCGGGCCGCTGGGGCGCGCTCCTGGGCGCGCGCGGAGGCGGCGCCGATCACCTGGGACGCTTCCTGCTCTCCGGCCGCCGCGTGCAGCAGATGGAGCGGGATCCCGTGCCGGGCCGCCTCCGCGGCGGCCCAGTCGACCGCTTCCAGGCTCGCCTCGGATCCGTCGACGCCCACCACCAGAGGAATGGTCACCGCGCCTGGCTCCTCTCATGCCGGATTCCACGGCTGGGGGCCCGCAGCCGCGCCCCCACGTGCGTCACGCCGAGGCCCAGGGGATCCTCGGAAGGGAGACACGCCTCGCGCCGGGTCATGCACGTGACGTGCGGACCGCGTACCGGTCGGGTTCGTCCGCCGCCCCCTCCACCTTCTTACGAGACGGAGGCCGTCGCCATGCCGCCAGTCGTCACCGCAGGCCTCACAGCCCATCCGGGAGCCTGGCCGCCGCCTTCCGGGCCGCCGACGCGCAGACGGGGACGACACAGATCACGGGCGCTTCCCCGTCGCCGCCGTTCCTCATGACCGGGTCCGGCCTTCGCGCGTCGCGGGCCGACGCATCCGCGCATCAGCCGGCTGCCAGGCACGACGGAGAGCCGCTCCCACGCGCCGGGGTGTGCGAGACCCACACCGCGACGCTGTTCTTCGTCGGCGACCGGGCCTACAAGCTCAAGAAGCCGGTCGATCTGGGATTCCTGGACTACACCACGGTCGCGGCGCGCCGGGCCGCGTGCGAGCGCGAAATCGCCCTCAACCGCAGGTTCGCCCCGGACGTCTACGTGGGTCTGGGCGAGTTCCGCAGCCCTGACGCGGAGGCGCCCGAACCCGTCGTGGTCATGCGCCGCATGCCGCAGGACCGCCGTCTTTCCCGTCTCGTACGGGAAGGTGGTGCCGTCGACGACGTCCTGCGGACCGTCGCCCGGCACCTGGCAGCGTGGCACGCCGGCGCCCCCCGTGGCCGCGATGTGAACGAACAGGGCACGCGAGACGCGCTGTCGGCACGGTGGGAGGCGAGCTTCGTCCAGCTGCACGCGCTGGCCGCGGAGGCAGCCGTGCCCAAGCACGTGACGGAGATCGAGCGGCTGGTGCGCCGCTATCTCGCCGGTCGCAAGCGGCTGTTCGACACCCGGATCGAGCAGGGCAGGATCGTCGACGGCCACGGCGACCTGCTCGCCGAGGACGTGTTCTGCCTCGATGACGGCCCCCGGGTCCTGGACTGCCTGGAGTTCGACGATCGCCTCCGCTACGTCGACGGCCTGGACGACGCCGCCTTTCTCGCCATGGACCTGGAACAACTCGGCGCTCCGGACGCCGCGGCGTACTTCCTCGCCCGGTACGGCGAGTACTCAGCGGACCCCGCGCCTCCTTCCCTGTGGCACCACTACATCGCCTACCGGGCCTTCGTCCGTGCCAAGGTCTCGGTGATCCAGGGCCGCCAGGGCGCGCCCGGCGCGGACGCGGCGTCGCGACGCCTTGCCGACATGACACTGCGCCACCTGCGCACCTCCGCCGTCGGGCTCGTCCTCGTCGGCGGACTGCCGGGCAGCGGGAAGTCCACACTCTCCGGGGCGCTGGCCGACCGGCTGGGGGTCACCCTGCTCAGCAGCGACCGCATCCGCAAGGAGCTGGCGGGCATCCCGGCGGAGCAGTCCGCGGCCGCCGGCTACGGCGAGGGGCTGTACACACCCGAGTGGACAGCCAGGACGTATGCGGCCCTGCTCGACCGCGCGGCTCTGCTGCTGTCCGCGGGGGAGTCCGTCGTCCTCGACGCCAGCTGGTCCGATTCCATCCAGCGTGAGGCGGCGGTGCGGGTCGCCCGACGCACCAGCGCCGAACTGGTGGCCCTCCACTGCCATGTGCCGGGCGACGTGTCGGCGGCCCGCCTGATCACGCGCGCCCCCGGCGCCTCCGACGCCGGCCCCGAGATCGCCGAGGCCATGGCCGCGAAGGAACCGCCCTGGCCCGAAGCCGTCCCGGTCGACACCACCGGCGCACTGGAGTCGGCCGTCTCTCGGGCACTGACGGCCGTACGCCCGTGGGGAACCGGTCAGGCCCCGGTCTTCCGCCGTCCGTGCGTCGGTGAGGCGCGGTCATGACCGGGCGGCGGTTCTGTCGACCAGGAATCGCGACGCGGCGGACAGCGTGGTCAGTTCCGGGTAGTCCTCCTCGTCGATACGGGCTCCGGTGCGCTCGGACAGTAGTTCGACCAAGCTGAGGAAATCCAGCGAATCCAGTTCGAGCACGTCGCGGAACTTGTCGTCCGGTCGAACCAGAGTGAAGTCGGCGTCGGGGATGATCTGGATGATCGCCTCCTTGATCGCCGACAGGGCCTCCGCGTTGTTCAGGGGCTTCATCCGACTCACAGCTCCTCGGGTCTCTGCAGCAGGCGGTCGACCGCCGTGAGGTAGCGCGCTCCCACGGCTCCGTCCGTGGCCCGGTGGTCGGCGGCCAAGGTCGCGGTCACCACCGGACGCACGCCGAGCATGCCGCTCGCGGCCCAGGGCCGCTCGACGACCGCTCCGAAGCCGACCAGGGCCACCTGGGGCGGGTGTATGACCCCGAACACCGCGTCCACGCCCTGGTCGCCCAGGTTGGTGACGGTCAGGGTGGCGCCGGCCGTCTCGCTGCCGCGCAGCCGTCCGCGGCGGGCTCGCTGGACAAGGTCCTTGAGGCGGGCCATGAGGGCGTCGGGCGGCAGTGTGTCGGCGCGGTGGATCACCGGTGCCAGCAGTCCGCCCTGCCGGAGCGACACCGCGACCCCCAGGTTGATCTCGGAAGCGGGGGCGAATGCGTTGTCGTGCCAGTGGCCGTTGAGGGCCGGCACCTCGCGTGCTGCCAGGGCAGCGGCTTTGAGGAGCAGGGCCGCGGGCACCAGGCGGTCGGCGGGCGGGCGACCGTGGTTGAACCGGCGCAGCCAGTCCTCGGCCGCCGTGAGGTCGACGGTGGTGGACAGGTAGTAGTGCGGGATCTCCCGTTTGGACCGGCTCATGAGGTCGGCGATGGCACGGCGCATGGCGTCCGTACGGTCCTCCGGGCGGCTGTCCACCGGGACGGCCGCGTGCGGGTGCCGCTCGCCGCCACGCGGGCCTCGGTCCGGTCGCTCGGCGCCTGCACGCATGGCCGTGTGCAGGTCCGCCGCCCGCACGGCTCCGCCGTCCCCGGTGCCCCGCACCGCCGCCAGGTCGATGCCGAGGTCGCGGGCGAGGCGCCGTGCGTACGGAGTGGCCCGGACTCTGGGCGTGAGGAGCGGCGCGGCGTGGTCCACGTCGGCACGGGTGATCCGTCCGCCCGGTCCGGTGCCGTGCAGAGTCGTCAGGTCTATGCCCCGGTGCTGCGCCAGGTGCCGTACGAGGGGCCCGGTGCCGATCACCGAGGTGGTTGCGGCGGACGGCTCCGGCAGCACGTGCACGCGCTGCCGGACCGGCTGCTTCCGGGGCTCGGCCGGTGCCGGCCTGTGGGCGTGCTCCGGCTCACGGGCCGCCTTCCGCCGAGGTTGCGGGGGCTCGTGCCGTGCGGCCGGTTTCCGGTCGGCTTCCGCGCGCGCGGCGGTCGGGCGCGGGCGGGTCTCACCGACGGGCTCACCGGCCCCGGCCGTCACCGGTTCCCCGGGAGCGCCCGCCGGCACGCCGGAGGCGGCTTCGCCCTCGATCACCGCGAGCGGCGTCCCCACCGGAACTCGGGCGCCCGGCGCGACAAGCAGCCGTCCCACGGTCCCGGACTCGAAGCACTCGACCTCGATGGCGGCCTTGTCCGTCTCCACGACCGCCACGACGTCGCCCTTGTGTACCCGGTCACCGGGGCTCACGAGCCACTCCTGCAGCAGCCCCTCCTCCATGTCCGCCCCCAGTGAGGGCATGGTGAACGCGGTCATCTCACCCCGACCTCCCGCTGACCGGCGGTCGTTCCGGCGTGTCGGCTCCGGTCGGCACCGGTTCGCCCACGGTTCGCCGCGCGGCGGCGACGACCCCGCCCACCTGGGGCAGCGCGGCCTCCTCCAGCCTGCGCGCGTTCGGCATGGGCACCTCGACGCTGCACACCCGCTCGATGGGGGCGTCGAGGTCGTAGAAGTGCTGTTCCGTGAGGCGTGCCGAGATCTCCGCGGCGAGGCTGCCGGTGCGCCAGCCCTCGTCGACGACGACGGCACGGTGTGTGCGCGCCACGGACTCGCCGATGGTGGCGTCGTCGAGGGGGCGCAGGGTGCGCAGGTCGACGACCTCGGCGCTGATGCCGCCGCTCGCCAGGTCGTCGGCCGCGGCCAGGGCTTTGGGCAGGGAGCCGCCGTACGTGATCAGGGAGACGTCGGTACCGGGCCGGCGGACGGCCGCGTGGTCGATGTCGACAGGCCCCGCGTCGGCGGGTAGCTCGCCCGAGACGTTGTAGAGGCTGCCGTGCTCGAAGATCAGCACCGGGTCCGGGTCGGCGAGCGCGGGTGCCAGCATGTACCGGGCGTCGGTGAGGGTGGCCGGGGTGAGGACCCGGAGGCCGGGGATGTGCGCGTACCAGCCCTCCAGGCTGTGCGAGTGCTGGGCCGCGAGCTGTCGCCCCGCGCCCGTGGTCATCCGGATCACGATCGGTACGGGCAGCTGGCCGCCCGACATGTGCAGCAGGGTCGCCGCGTTGTTGAGGATCTGGTCCAGGGCCAGCAGGCTGAAGTTGACCGTCATGATCTCGACGATCGGCCGCATACCTGCCAGGGCCGCACCGATACCGGCGCCGACGAACGCCGACTCGGACAGCGGGGCGTCGCGGATCCGTTCGGGCCCGAACTCCTCCAGCAGGCCGAGGCTGACGCCGAAGCAGCCGCCGTACCGGCCCACGTCCTCACCCATGAGGAACACTCGCTCGTCCGTGCGCAGCGCCTCGCGCAGGGCCTCGCGCATCGCGTCCCGATAGGTCGTCTTCCGGTCGTCGGGCGCAACGGGTTCGGCGGTACGGGTGCGGGTCGCGGTCATGGCCGGCTCGCCTCCGGGCTGGTGACGTACTTCAGCAGATCCTCGACCGGTTCCTCGGGAGCCTGATCGGCGGCCTCGACGGCGCCGTCGATCTCGGCGGCCAGGCGCTCCTCCATGGCGGTGCGGGCGTTGCCGGTCAGCTCCTTCGCCTCGCGCAGTCGCCGGGCGAGCCCCTCGACCGGGTCGCGCTCCTTCCAGTGCTCGATCTCGGCCTTGTCGCGGTAGCGGTCGGGGTCGTACATGGAGTGGGCGCGGAAGCGGTACGTGCGCATCTCCAGGAAGTGCGGTCCGGTTCCGGCACGCACCCCTTCGGCCGCCTTCCGGGCGGCGTCCTCCACCGCGAAGACGTCCATGCCGTCGACGGCCCAGGAGACCATGCCGTACCCGGCGGCACGCAGCGCGAGGTCCGTCTGGGCCTGGTGCCGGGCCAGGGCGGTACCCATCGCGTACAGGTTGTTCTCGCAGACCAGCAGCAGCGGCAGCCCCCACAGCGCGGCGAGGTTGGCGGTCTCGTGGAACTCGCCCTCGGCGAAGGCGCCGTCGCCGAAGAAGCAGCAGGTGACACGATGGCGGCCGGTCATGCGGTCGGCGAGGGCGAGGCCGGCCGCGAGCGGGAGCCCGCCGCCGACGATGGCGTTGCCGCCGTAGAAACGGCGGTCGGCGTCGAAGAGGTGCATCGAGCCGCCACGGCCGCGGCTGCAGCCGGTCGCCTTGCCGAACATCTCCGCCATGATCGCCTCGGCCGGGACCCCGCGGGCGAGTGCGTGGCCGTGTTCGCGGTACGTCGACACGACCGCGTCGTCGTCCGTGAGCACCTCGTTGACGCCGACGGCCACGGCCTCCTCACCGATGTAGAGGTGCATGAAACCCCGGATACGGGCGGCGCTGTACAGCTCCACGCAGCGTTCCTCGAACCGGCGGACGCGCAGCATCGACTCCAGCAGGGCCAGCCGGTGCGCGGCAGCTCGGCGGTTCGGACGGGAGGCCGTGCGCGGTGAGGGAGGGGTGTGGGTGGCACTCATGCGGGCTGCTCCGTCCTCTGCGTGGACGGCGCCTCCAGGGTGGAGTCCTCCAGGGTGGAGATGTCGCCCTCGGGCAGGCCGAGTTCACGGGCCCGCAGCAGGCGGCGCATGACCTTGCCGCTGCGGGTGTGCGGCAGGTGCTGGTCGAAGGCGATCTCGCGGGGCGCCACGGCCGGGCCCAGCCGGCGTCTGGCGAAGGCCAGCAGCTCCTGCCGCATCGTGGTGGTCGCATCGAAGCCCGGCCGCAGTGTGACGAACGCCTTCACGATGTTCCCGGCGACGGGATCGGGGCGGCCGATGACACCGGACTCGGCGACTGCCGGGTGCTCCATCAGTGCGCTCTCGACCTCGAAAGGCCCGATGAGGTGGCCGGCCGACTTGATGACGTCGTCCGCCCGCCCGACGAACCAGTACCAGCCGTCGGTGTCGCGTCGTACGAGGTCGCCGGTGAGGTACCAGCCGCCCGCGAAGGCCGCCGCGGTGCGTGGCTCGTCGTGCAGGTAGCCGCGGAACATGGACGGCCAGCCGGGGCGGAGCGCCAACTCTCCCTCCACTCCGGGCTCTTCCAGCACGGTCACGTGTCCGTCAGCGACCTCGGCACGGCCGTCCTCGCCGCGCCGCAGTACGGCCGCCTCCACGCCGGGCAGTGGGCGCCCCATCGAGCCGGGGCGGATGTCGCAGGCGGCGAAGTTGGCGATCATGATGGCGCCGGTCTCGGTCTGCCACCAGTTGTCGTGCACCGGCAAGCCGAGCACGTCCCGCCCCCACACCACCGCCTCCGGGTTGAGCGGCTCGCCGACCGACGCGATGAACCGCAGCGCGCCCAGGTCGAAGGAGCGGGGCAGGTCGTACGGGCCGGTCCTCGGCGTCGTGCGCATCAGCATGCGCAGGGCCGTCGGTGCCGTGTACCAGACGTTCACTCGCTGCTCGGCGAGGATCCGGTACCAGCGGCGGGCGTCGTAGTCGCCCTCGTCCACCACGACCGTCACACCGTGCATGAGCGGGCCGACGATCCCGTAGGACATGCCGGTGACCCAGCCCGGGTCGGCGGTGCACCAGTACACGTCCTCCTCGTGGAGGTCGAGGGCGTACAGCGCGGTCATGTAGTGGGCGACGGCCGCCTCGTGCACGTGCACCGCACCCTTGGGAATGCCGGTCGTGCCGCTCGTGAAGTGCAGCAGGGCCATGTCGTGCGGGGAGGTGGGCGGAACGGTGAAGGTGTCGGCCGCCTCGGCCATCAGCGCGGCGAGGGACAGCGTGCCGGGCAGGTCGTCCGGGCCCTCGCCGACGATCAGCACGTGGCGCAGGGCGGCAAGCCTTTCGCGTTGCCCGGCGATCTTCCTGCGGTACAGGTCCGCCGTGGTGACCAGCACCTGTGCGTCGCTCAGCGTCATCCGCTGGAAGACCGGGTCCGGTCCGAAGGCGGAGAACAGCGGGCAGAGGACACTGGTGTTCTTCAGCGTGCCGAGGACCACGGTGTACAGCTCGGGGCAGCGCCCCAGCAGCGTCACGACCCGGTCGCCGTGACCGATCCCCAGGCCGCGGAGCACGTTGGCGAACCGCGCCGTCGAACGGGCCAGATCCCCGTAGGTCATGGAGGTGACGGAATCGTCCCGCCCGACACAGCGCAGCGCGACCGCGGTCGCACGGCCCGATGCCACGTGCCGGTCGACGGCCTCGTGGGCCATGTTCAGCCCCCGTCCGCCGGGCAGCCCGGCCAGCCTGCTCCGCGCCGCCCGCCACGAGAAGTCCGCGCACTCCGTGTCGTAGTCGCGGAGATTGGGGACGACGCGCGGCGGGGTGTCCTTCCGGATGGTCTCCCACGGCATGGCGGCCCCTCCTTCCTTCGGGCCCTCTCCGACCATCCGTCCGATCCGTTCCGTCCGCACTGGGTCGAACGGCCCCCGTCCGCGGCCGGCCGGCTCCGGTCCACGCCCGTGGCTCGCCCGAGACGACGGCCGCACCAGGCTCTCCGGGGGGTGAACCGGTACGACGTCTCGCCTCCGGTTCACGCTGTGGTGCCCGTGTACGGGGAGTGGGGGCGGGAGGCGCACACGTACCTCCTCCCACCGCACGGACCGAGCGTGCCGTCGTGGAGGCATCTCCGACGCTCGCCGGAGATCACGGTTGTCGGCCCGTCTGACGTCAAGGGGACCAACGGCCCTCGCGGACGTCCCCAGGTGGCTCTGTCGGCGCGGCGCTGCACCGGCAAGGCTGCCGTCGTGGGCCTAAGGGACGGCAGGGCCCCATGTGCCGTCCGCCGTGCCGAAGGAGGTCGGTCATGAATGCCGGCACCGATGCGAACGCCGTCCCGGCCCCCGCGTCCGAGGGGCTCGTGATGGGCAAGGACGGCATGGCCGCGCTGGTCGACGTGCTGGTCCGGCGCGGCTTCACCGTGATCGGCCCCACGGCCCGGGACGGCGCCATCGTGCTGGCGGAGCTGCGGTCGGCCGACGAGTTGCCGTACGGATGGGGTGTGGAGCTGGAGGCCGGGCGGTACCGGCTGCGGGAGCGGGCGGACGGCGCGGCCTTCGCGAACGCGGCGGGGCCCCAGTCGTGGAAGTCCTTCCTGCATCCGGCACGTGTCCGGGAGTGGAGTGCCGACCGCGTCGAGGGGGAGGTGGTCTTCACCGCCGAACCGGCCGAACCACCGCGGTACGCCTTCCTGGGGGTGCGTCCCTGCGACCTGCGGGCCATCGCCGTCCAGGACCGGGTGCTGACCGGTGGGACGCACCGCGATCCCGTCTACACGGGACGGCGCCTGGGGGCACTGCTGATCGTGGTCGAGTGCACGGAGCCCGGCGCCACGTGCTTCTGCGTCTCGATGGGCACCGGACCGGCTGCCGGTCCCGGATACGACCTGGTGATGACCGAAGTGGTCGATGCGGACGGGCACCGCTTCTGGGTCCGCAGCGGCAGCGAGGAAGGAGCGGGGATCCTGGCCGAGCTGCCCGCTCGTCCGGTCGACCCGGACACGCGGGAGACGGCTCGTGCGGGCGTCACGGCCGCCGCGGACCGCATGGGACGGACCATGCCCGAGGCCGACCTGCGGGAGCTGATGGCCGGCACGCTCGACGCGCCACGCTGGGACGACGTGGCGGGGCGGTGCCTGACCTGCGGCAACTGCACCATGGTGTGCCCCACCTGCTTCTGCACCACCACCGAGGACGTCACGGACCTCACCGGGGACCACGCCGAGCGGTGGCGGCTGTGGGACTCGTGCTTCGACCTGGACTTCTCCCGGTTGCACGGCGGCCCGGTCCGCGCCTCCGCCCGCAGCCGCTACCGGCAGTGGATGACCCACAAGCTCGGCACCTGGTACGACCAGTTCGGCTCCTCCGGCTGCGTGGGCTGCGGGCGTTGCATCGTGTGGTGCCCGGTCGGCATCGACATCACCGAGGAAGCCGCCGCTCTGCACGACTGGACCCGGTCCGGCGCGGCGGCGGCGGAGCCGGAGGAAGGATGACCACCGTGCCGCCCCCGCTGCCGTACCGCGTCGCCGATGCCTGGGACGAGACCGCCGACACCCGGTCGGTCGAGCTGGTACCGGCCGGAGAGGCGCTCCCGCCCTTCTCACCGGGCCAGTTCGCGATGATCTACGCCTTCGGGATCGGCGAGGTGCCCATCTCGGCCAGTGCCCTGCGCGGCCGCCACGGGGGTCTTGTGCACACCGTGCGCGCGGTGGGCGCCGTCTCGGCCGCTCTGTACCGGCTGCGCCCCGGTGACGGCGTCGGACTCAGCGGACCGTACGGCACCGGTTGGGACCTCGAGGCGGTAGCCGGCCACGACGTGCTGGTGGTCGCCGGCGGCATCGGGCTGGCTCCGCTGCGGCCGGTCGTGCACACGGTCCTGGGCCGGCCGGCCGGGTACGGCCGGCTCGCCGTCCTGGTGGGTGCCCGCACCCCCGCCGACCTCGTCTTCCGGGACGAGACCGAGAGCTGGCGCGGCCCGGCCCGGGTGGAGGTGACCGTGGACCGGCCCGGTCCGGGCTGGCAGGGCGCGGTGGGCGTGGTCACCACCCTCCTCGACCGCCTCGACCTGCGCCCCGAGAGGACCCACGCGCTGGTGTGCGGACCCGAGGTGATGATGCGGCACACCGCACGTGACCTCGTGACACGGGGCCTGGTCCCGCACCGCGTCCAGGTGTCGCTGGAACGCAACATGCACTGCGCCACCGGCCACTGCGGCCACTGCCAGCTCGGTCCGCTCCTGCTGTGCCGGGACGGGCCGGTCGTCGGCTACGACCGCGTGGCAGACCTGCTCCTCGTGAGGGAGTTGTGACATGGTCACCGACCTCGGCCCGGTCATCCGCACACGGCCGACGCTCGCCGTGTGGAAGTTCGCCTCCTGCGACGGCTGCCAGCTGACCCTGCTGGACTGCGAGGACGAACTCCTCGGCCTCACCGAGCGGGTACGGATCGACCACTTCGTGGAGATGACCCCGGCCGAGGGCGCCGAAGGGGAGCGCGCGAGGCTGGAGGGCCGGGGGCCGTACGACCTCTCCCTCGTCGAGGGGTCGATCACCACCGCCGAGGACGCCGAGCGGATCCAGCGCGTCCGCCGCATCTCTCGCCGGCTGGTGACCATCGGAGCCTGCGCCACCGCGGGCGGCATCCAGGCACTGCGCAACTTCGCCGACGTCGACGACTTCGTCGCCGCCGTCTACGCCCGGCCGGAGTACATCGCCACCCTGGAGACCTCGACCCCGGTCTCGGCCCACGTGCCGGTCGACTTCGAACTGCGCGGCTGCCCCATCGACCGCCGCCAGCTCCTCGAGGTCATCACCGCCTACCTGGCCGGCCGCAAACCCCAGATCCCGAACCACAGCGTCTGCTTCGAGTGCAAGAGGCGCGGCACCACCTGCATCACCGTGGCCCACGGCACCCCCTGTCTGGGTCCCGTCACCCACGCCGGGTGCGGCGCGATCTGTCCCGCCTACGGACGCGGCTGCTACGGCTGCTTCGGACCGTCGAGCAAGCCCAACCTGCGCTCGATGATCGCGCAGCTGCGTCGCGACGGGATGAGCGAGCGGGACGTCCAGCGTGTCTTCCGCACCTTCAACGCCGCGTCGCCGGAGTATGCCCCCGTACCCGACCTCGCGGCCGAGGAGCAGCAGAGCCCTCCGGCCTGACGGACCCCGCCCGGAAGGCTCGCATGAACGATCGCGGAACCCGCGTCCTGCGACTGGACGCGCTGGCCAGGGTGGAGGGCGAGGCCTCCCTCCACCTACGCGTCGAGGGGACCACGGTCGCCGAGACACGGCTGCGCATCTACGAACCACCGCGCTTCTTCGAGGCCTTCCTGGCCGGCCGGGGCCACACCGAGCCTCCCGACATCACCGCCCGTATCTGCGGCATCTGCCCGGTCGCCTACCAGATGAGCGCCTGCCGGGCGATCGAGGACGCCTGCGGTGCGACGGTGGACGGCCCTCTCGCAGACCTGCGCCGCCTGCTGTACTGCGGCGAGTGGATCGAGAGCCACACCCTGCACATCTACCTGTTGCACGCTCCGGACTTCCTCGGGCGTGCGGACGTCGTGGGACTCGCCCGGGATCAGCGAGCCGCCGTCGAACGCGGCCTGAGGCTCAAGCAGGCCGGCAACGCGATCGTCGAACAGCTCGGTGGGCGCCCCATCCATCCCGTGAACGTGCGGATCGGCGGTTTCTACCGGACGCCGACACCGGACGAACTGCGCCCGCTGGCGGAACGGCTGCGGCAAGCCCGGGAGGACGCGCTGGAGACCGTCCGGTGGGTGGCGGCGTTCGACTTTCCCGACGCCGCGTGCGACCACGCCCTGCTCGCACTGCGCGACCCGGGCCACTACGCCATCGACACGGGAACACCGGCTGTCATGGCCGCCGACGGCAACGGCGGGGCGCCGAACGAGTTCCCCCTGCCCGAGTTCGAACAGCACGTCCGGGAAGGGCAGGTCCCCCACTCCACCGCCCTGACGGCCACGCTCGACGGCCGTCGCTACCTCACCGGCCCGCTGGCCCGCTACGCGATCAACGGCCGTTGGCTTCACCCCGTGGCCGCCGAGGCGGCGCGGGACGCCGGGCTGGGCGACCCGCTGACCGGCGCCCTCTGCGACAACCCCTTCCGGAGCATCGTCGTACGCGCCGTCGAGGTGGTACAGGCCACCGAGGAAGCGCTGCGGATCATCGACGGATACGAAAGACCTCCGCGGCCGGCCGTCGAGGTACCGCCTCGCCAGGGTGCGGGCTCCGGGGCCACCGAGGCGCCCCGGGGATTGCTGTACCACCGCTACGCCCTCACCGAGGACGGCACGCTCACCGAGGCCCGCATCATCCCACCCACGGCACAGAACCAGACGGCCATCGAGGCGGACGTCCGCAGAGCGGTCCAGGCCCGCCTGGACACGGCCGGGGCCGCCGTGGACGACGAGGAGCTCGCGCACCTCTGCGAACGGGCCATCCGCAATCACGATCCCTGCATCTCCTGTGCCGCCCACTTTCTCGACGTGACCGTGGAACGTCGGTGAACGGCCGGGTCGTGGTGATCGGTGTGGGCAATCCCCTGCGCGGTGACGACGGGGTCGGTCCGGCAACGGTGGAGGCGTTGCGCGGCCGTGTCCCGGACGACACCGTCCTGACGGTCAGCGACGGCGAACCCGCACGCATGCTCGACCTGTGGCGCGGCGCGGACACAGTGCTCGTGGTGGAGGCCCTCCGGACACGGCCGGCCCGGCCGGGGGAGCTGCACACCCTGACCGCGGCTGACGCGGCCCACCGGACGGCAGCTGCGGCGAGCACCCATGCGCTGGGCCTCGGAGAGTGCCTCGCCCTGGCAGAGGCACTCGGGCAGCTGCCGCGGAGGCTCGTGGTGCACGCCATGGAGGTGGCGGAGGTCGCACTCGGCGCGCCCCTGAGCGAAGCGGTGCGGTCGGCGCTCCCCGAACTGATCGACCGGGTCGCCGCTTCCGTTCGGCAGGCACACGAACCGAACCGCGAGCGGTAGGGGGCCGATGGTCCTCCGGCACGGGCCGAAACGCCCTCGCGACCACCGACACGGGATGCGACGGTGAAGTTCAGCCCCCAGTGCCGCTCGCTCACGGCGGCCCCATGAAAGGCGGTGGGGACGGTGACACTTCCTCTGGTGGTGGGCGTGGACGGATCGGACTCGTGCCTGCCGGCGGTCGACTGGGCCGTGGACGAAGCCGCCCGTCACGGTGTTCCGCTCAGGCTGGTGTACGCCTCCTTGTGGGAGCGCTACGAGGCGGCCCTTCCCTCGGTGGACCCGAGGCGGCCCTCCGAGCAGGTGCTGGCCGAGCACATCGTGGCCTCCGCGGCCGATCGGGCCGAACGGCGCAACCCGGATGTGAAGGTCACCACCGACATCGTTCCGGAGGACGCCGCGGCCGCTCTCGTGAGCGCGGGCGACGAGGCGTTCGCGCTGGTGACGGGATCGCGAGGCCGTGGTGGGCTCAAGGGTCTGCTGCTCGGGTCGGTCGGTCTCGGCGTGTCCGCCCGGGCGCACTGTCCGGTGGTCGTGGTCCGGGGTGATCGCGTGGGCCTGGCGGGCACGCACGAGCGGATCCTGCTCGGCCTGGGCGAATCGGACACGACCGCGGAGGCTGTGCGTTTCGCCTTCCGGGAGGCCGAGGTGCGAGGGTGTGTCCTCGACGTCGTCCGGGCCTGGCGCAGGCCTGCTTACGACAGGCACGGCGACCGGTTGCAGCCCGGCGGCCCGGCGGACACGTACGAGGAGCGTGCCGCCGCCGTGATCGAGGCTCTCCTGAAGGCGGCGAGCGCCGAGCATCCGCACGTCCGGACGCGCCGGTCGGTCGTCGAAGGACCGGCCGGCAAGATCCTCGTCGACCGGTCGGCGGCTGCGGACCTCGCGATCGTCGGGGCACACCGCAGGAGGGGCCACTTCGGATTCCAGCTCGGCCGCGTGAGCCATGCGCTGCTGCACCATGCCCAGTGCCCGGTCGCGGTCGTGCCGCAGAGGCAGTGAGCGCGCTCCGCGGCATGCCTGCGCTCCCACTCCTCCGGGCTCGGCGCCGCCCCGCCCGCGCTCCCGGCCCAGAGCGCTCCCAGCGGTTCGGGGACACCGACTGCCGTACGGGGCCGGCCCCTGATGCCGAGGCCGGCCCGGGGTGGCGCACACAGCGCCGCACCCGTCGTCCGTCATGCCGCCGGCTGCTCATCTGTGGCGGTGTGGCGATGGGTCCCGCAGCGTGGAGAGCGGGGGCGGACCGGCCCCGTGGGAAAAGACACCGGAAGAGAAGGTGGGACGTATGGACACGGATGTCTCGAAGCCACGGGTGGTGGTCGGTGTCGACGGATCGCGGTCCTCGTACGATGCCTTGCGCTGGGCCGTGCGCTACGCCGACCAGGTCGGTGGCGCCGTGGAGGCCGTCGCGGTGTGGGAGCTGCCGGGCCTGTACGGCTGGTCCGGGCCCGCCGTCGACATGGAGGTCGACGAGGAGGAGACACGGCAGAAGATGACCCAGGAGCTGACCGACGTGCTCGGCGCGGACGCCGCCGGCTCGGTACGGACCCATGTGGTGCACGGCAATGCCGCCGATGTCCTGTTGCGGGCCGCCGAGGGAGCCGAGGTCCTGGTGGTGGGCAGCCGGGGCAGGGGCGGGTTCGCCCGCGCCCTGCTCGGTTCTGTCAGCCAGCACGTGTCGCAGCACGCGAGCTGTCCCGTCGTGATCGTGCGTTCCCAGGAGCAGTGACCGGAGGCCCCCGGAGACCGGGCGGGCCGGTTCACTGGAACGCCGCATGGATCTCCTGCTCGGTCGCCTCGTGCGAGACGAGCAGGAGCTCGTCGCCGGGAAGAAGCTGCACCTCGGGGCCCGGGACCGTGGGCCGGCCCCCGCGTACGACGGTGGCGACCACGGTGCCGGCGGGCAGCTCGATCTCACCCAGCTTGTGCCCCGCCGCCCGGGACTCCTCGGTGATCGCGGTCTCGATGACCTCGACGCCCGCCTTGCTCAGCCGTAGCAGGGCCACCGTGTCCGTGGCACCGGTTGCCTCCTCGATCAGGGAGATCAGCGGGGTGGCCGCCGGAACGGCCACGTCCACACCCCACCGCTGGTCGAAGAGCCAGGCGTTGTCCGCCTCGTTGACGCGCGCGGCCACCCGCCCCACTCCGAACTGCCGCTTGGCGAGCAGGCTGATGACGAGGTTGTCCTCGTCGCGGCCGGTGGCGGCGATGACGAGGTCGCAGGCGAGGGCTCCCGCGCGTCCCAGGAGCGCCGGCTCGCAGGCGTCCCCGGTCACGACGCGCACGTGAGGCATGTCGCCGAGTTCGGCCACGCGGTCGTCGTCGTACTCGACGAGAGTGACCTCGTTGCGAGCGACGGACAGCACCTGGGCGATCTGGGTACCGAGCCGGCCCGCGCCGGCGATCAGGACCTTCACGTTCCCAGCTCCTTGTCGAGAAAGCCGCTCAGCCGTCCCAGCGCCGTGGCGGCGACGCTGAAGGTGACCAGGTCACCGGGCTCGGCCAGGACACCGTGGGCGGGGAGCAGAGAGCGTCCGGCACGGGTGATCTCCACGACGCGGATCTCGCCGTCGACGTCGAACTCGGTGGTCTGTCGTCCGGTGAGGTAGGACGGCAGCCGGGAGCGGACGAGGAGTGTCTCGCCGTTGCCGAAGGTGAGTTCGGGGGTGAGGTGGCGGTGCAGCAGCATCTGGTGGATGCGGTTGACGGCCCAGCGGACGCCGGAGATCGTCGGGATGCCCAGTTCCCGGTAGATGTCGGCGCGGCGCGGATCGTGGACGCGGGCGAGGACGACCGGCACCCGGTACGTCTCCTTCGCGGTCCGCGCGCTGACGATGTTGCTGTTGTCCCCGGACGTGACCGCGACGAAGGCGTCCGCGTGGGCGATTCCGGCCGTCTCCAGCACGGAGCGGCTGAACCCGTTGCCCACGTGGAAAGCGCCGGGAAAGCCCGGTGACAGCTTCTTCCGCGCCATGGGCTGCCGGTCGACGAGCCGTACGTCGTGGCCCTCGGCGACGAGCTGCGTGGCCAAGGTGGCCCCGACCCGGCCGCAGCCCGCGATGATCACTCTCATCGCCTTCCTCCCTTCGGGGACGTCCTCCGGCGCCGCAGCGCCCCTTTCCTGAGTTCCTCGGCGGTCAGCAGCAGGGCTCCGAACGCGGCCAGGACCGCCCAGTCGGCGGGGGCCAGCGGCGCGGTGTGGAAGACCGCCTGGAGCGGTGGTGCGTAGCTGATGGCGGCCATCAGGCCGATGCCGAAGCAGCCGGCGGCCAGGAGCCAGGGATTGGTCAGCAGACCGGCCCGGAACACGCTCTCCCGGTCGGTGCGCACGGCGAGCGCGTTGAAGAACTGGCTGACGACGATGCCGGCCTGGACCATGGTGATCGCCTCGCGGTAGACAGGATCGTCCCGGGTGAAGTCCGCGTACGGGATGCCGGAGGCGTGGATGTGCCAGAAGAAGACGGCGCACACGCCGAGGGCCTGGATGCCGCCGAGGAAGAGGATGCGGCCCATGACAGACGCCGAGAAGAGGCGCTCCTGGCGGGGCCTGGGCGGGCTGTCCATGACGTCGGGCTCCATCGGTTCCGCCCCGAGCGCCAGGGCGGGCAGCACGTCCGAGCCGAGGTCGATGGCGAGGATCTGAATGGCTGTGATCGGCACCAGCGGGAACCCGGTGAGGGTCGCCGCGAGGATCGGCACGAGTTCGGCGATGTTGTGGCTGAAGAGGTAGATCAGGAACTTGCGGATGTTGCGGTAGACCGAACGGCCCAGTCCCACCGCGGTGGTGATGGAGGCGAAGGAGTCGTCGAGCAGCACCATCACCGCGGCCTCGCGGGCGACGTCGGTGCCGGAGGCGCCCATGGCGACGCCGATGTCGGCGTGCTTGAGGGCCGGGGCGTCGTTGGCCCCGTCGCCGGTGACGGCGACGACCTCGCCGCGCCGCTGCAGTGCCGTGACCACCCGCATCTTGTGCTCGGGACTGACCCGGCACAGCAGCAGTTCCCCGGAGCCGGTCAACAGGGTGTCCAGGCCGCTGTCGTCCAGCGCGTCCAACCGGGTGCCCGTCGCCACGGTCGGGGCCGGACCGCGCACGATGCCGACGCGGCGGGCGACCGCCTCCGCGGTGAGGGGATGGTCACCGGTGACCATGACGATGCGGATCCCGGCCCGCCGGCACGCGTCCACCGCGTCGCGCACCTCGGGCCGCGGCGGGTCGTACATCCCGGCGAGACCCAGCAGCGTCAGCCCCGACTCGACGTCTCCGAGCGGCGGCCGCGGATCGGCTACCCGCCGCCGGGCGACCGCCAGTACGCGCAGCCCCTGTCCGGCCATGCCGTCCGCGGCCGCCGCCACTTGCGCACGGGCCGGATCGGACAGCGGTGTCTTCGTGCCACTCCGGTCGACGGCATCGCAGCGGGCCAGCAGTTCGAGCGGTGCGCCTTTGACGTACGCGAAGAACGTCCCGTCGCTGTCGCGGTGCACGGTACTCATGAGTTTGCGGGCGGAGTCGAAGGGATGCTCCGCCACCCGGGGTGTACCGGCCTCTTCCCGCGCCGGATCCAGGCCGGCCTTCCGCGCGGCCACCAGCAGAGCCCCCTCGGTGGTGTCTCCGAGCACCCGCCACGCGTCCCGCCCGGCCGGCGGCACCAGCCGGGCGTTGCTGCACAGAGCAGCCGCCCGGAGCAGCTCCCGAACGGGCCCGGCATCGGTGACCTCGCCGATCGGCGCATACCCCACTCCGGAAACGGCGTGCGAAACGCCGTCCGCCCACAGCTGCACGACGGTCATCTCCGCCTGCGTGAGGGTGCCGGTCTTGTCGGTGCAGATCACGCTGGTCGAGCCCAGTGCCTCCACCGCGAGCAGTTGCTTGACCAGGGCATGCTGACGGGCCATGCGGCGGACACCGATCGCCAGCGAGACGGAGAGCGTGGCCGGCAGCCCCTCCGGGACCAGGGCGACCATCACACCGAGCGAGAAGACGAACGTGTCGACGAACGGTTGCCCGCTGGGCACACGCACCGCGAACAGGACGGCGCCGGTCGCGAGCGCGACGCCCGCGACCCTGCGGGCCATGAGGGCGACCTGCCGTTGCAGGGGGGTCTTCTGCCTCGGCGCGGCGGCGGCCAGACGGAAGATCCGCCCGAACTCGGTGGCCTCACCGGTGGCGAACACGACGGCCTTGCCCGTGCCCGCGACCAGGTCGGTGCCCATGAAGACGCAGTTGCGCGCCTGCAGGGGAGGCCCTGACGGTACGGGCTCGGCGACGCGAGTGACGGGATCGCTCTCACCGGTGAGCGCGGCGTTGTTGACAGCGGCTTCCTGCGCCTCGATCAGTCGGCAGTCGGCCGGCACCGCGTCCCCGGCCTCGAGGACCACCACATCGCCCGGCACCAGATCCCGCGCGGACAGCTCGCGCCGCTCCCCGTCGCGCAGCACGCGGCAGGTGTGCGGCACCATCGCCTGCAGGGACTCGGCCGTGCGTTCGGCGGAGTACTCCTGCGCGAAACCGATGCCGGCGTTCAGCAGCACCACGCCGAGGATCGCCAGGGCCAGTTGGAGGGTGGCCGGATCCCGGGGCCGCCCCAGCCAGTACGCGAGAAACGTGATCGACGAGGAGACGAGCAGGACCACCGCGAAGAGGTCGGTGAACTGCGCGACCAGCCGACGCCACACCCGGCCCCGGCTCACGCCGGGCAGCTCGTTGGGGCCCCAGCGGTCCCGCCGCACGGCCGTCTCGGCCTCGGTGAGACCGCGCGGGGAGCTTCCCAGGGCGGCAAGGACGTCCGGCACCGGCAGGGTGGGGACTGACGGGCTGGAGGCGTCCGGCCGGTCCTGGGGCGGCGCCGCCGTCGTGACGCCCGTCGATGCTCCGCCCTCGCGGAGAAAGGCCGTCCCCTGCCGAGCCGATTCGGAGCTCGTGCGGGGCTCCGGTCTCCGAAGGTGGGCCGGGCGGCTCATACAGGACGCTCCAGGCGACCGGTCCCAGCAGGCCGGCGAGCCTCGGGAAGACGCCGAGGAGCAGGTCGCCGATCGTCCACGCCCACCACCCGGCCCGCGTCCGGGACCGGGAGACGGCGGACCCCTGTGCGGCGGAACGTCCGGCAGGCCACCTCCGGCTCGTCGACGGCTTCCACCGTGACGACACGTGGCGACATGACCGCGTCCACCGGGGCCTTCGGATCCAGGCCGCCGCCCGTGCCACGTATGAAGAGGTCGCGGTCGGTGACCGTGCCGTGCAGTGCTCCGTCCTCGACCGCGAGGACGGACGTTGCGGCGCACTCGGCCATCGGCCGGGTCACCTCGATCAGGGAGACATGGGGTTCGACGCACACCGGGCGAACGGCCGTCACCTCGGAGACCTTCATGCGACCACTCCTCGGTGTCCGGTGCCGTCCGATCGGGCCGTTCAGAGAATGTCGAGCAGATCGGCCACCGGCCGCCGTGGGCTCGCGGGGCCTTCGGGGCCGTAGCCGAGCCGGATCACCATCTGGACGTGCGCCATGGACGAGACGGGGTCGCGGACGATCCATCGGATCTCCGGCCATTCCAGGGGCTGGGAGGTGACCGAGGCGACGAGCCCGTCCGCCGTGGCCCGGAGCAGCACCCGCTCCAGTGCCTGTCCCGTGACGAGCCAGTCCAGGGGCGTGTCGCGGGCCGTACCCAGCAGGGCGATGTTCGGGTTCCTCTCGAAGGTCGCCCAGCCGCGTCCGGGCATCGGACGGCCGGCGGCGAAGTCACGCACGGGAGTCGAGGTGCCGCGCTGCCTGGGACCGAACGCCTCGCCCGGGATGCCGTCGGTCATCCCAGCGGCGTGGGGCAGCCGTGTGTGCGTCCAGCGCGCCGTCTCCTCACGCACGTCCGGTGCGAGCGACTCCCTGTCCTCCGCGTCCCGTACCAGTTCGAGGATCTCTTGCACATGCCAAGCCCCGGGGAAGCACAGCTGGGCCCCCTCGTCGCGGGCCGCTTCGGACATCCCCTCCAGTACCGCGCCGGGGATCGGCTCGTCGCGGAAGGGCAGCCGGCTGGAGTGGCGGCGCCGGACAGCAGGGCCCAGCCGGGCGAGCGCCCCGTCGGGCGGTCCGGTGCCGCACAGATGCGCTTCGGCGAGGAACTCCGGGTAGGCCGGGTCGGGCAGCAAGCGGACGAGCGGCGCCAGGCCCGCCGCCGCGGCGGCCACGCGCAGGTTCAGCAGCGCGGCGCCGCAACCGATGTGCAGGCCCCGGCGCTCCGGGTCGGTTCGCGGCAGGCCGCGCTGCAGGTCGGCGTACAGGCGCAGGACGCCGATGCCCCGCAGGTAGCGGAAGGTCCAGGGCTGCGCGTTGTGCAGGGAGGGCGCTGCGGTGGCGTCCGCCACGAGTGCGGTGACGGTCTCCAGGTCGAGAGGTTCTGCGTTCACGGCGGTCCCCTTCGTGACGGGCGTGGGTTTCACCCTGGTGTCGGGACGGCGATGACAGGGCAGGTGGCGTGGTGCAGCACGCCTTGGCTGACCGAGCCCAGCAGCAGGCCGGTGAAGCCCCCACGGCCCCGGGTCCCCACCACCAGACCCAGCGCATGGGCCGACGCATCGGTGAGAACTTTGACGGGATGCCCGAGGACCACTTCGTGGCGCAGGTCGACCTCGGGGAAGCGGGCCCTGCGGCCTGCCACGATCTCGGAGAGCAGGCGCCTGCACTCCCGCTGCGGCTCGGACTCGTCGAAGATCCGGAGCGGTCCGGGCTCCCAGACGAGCAGGGCGCGTAGCTGGGCGCCGCGCAAGGCCGCCTCCTCGAACGCCACGTCGACCGCGGCACCCGAGTGTTCACTGCCGTCGACACCGACGACGAAGTACGACGGCTCCTGGGTGACATGCTCCGGCTCGGGGACGACCACTACAGGACAGCGAGTACGGGCCATGACCGGCAGGGCCACCGCGTGCGAGCCGAACACCTCCTGCCTGCGGCTCAGGTGCCGTGATCCCAGCACCACGGCGGCGGCGCGGCGACTCTGCTCGCGCAACACCCACACCGGTTCGCCCTCCGCGAGCAGGACCTCCACCCCAAGCTGCGGGTACCGGGCCGCGACGAAGTCCGCAGCCTCCTCCAGCACCTGCCGGCCGGCCTTGTGCAGGGCCTCGTTCCACTCCTCCCACGACGGCGGGACCTCCCGCCCGCGGTAGCCCCTGGTGGGCACGCCCTCGACATGGACCAGCCGCAACGGCAACCGCCGGCGGGCGGCCTCGTCGGCCGCCCAGGCCAGTGCCATCCGATGGCCGGGATCAGGATCGAGCCCCACCACGATCGGTCGGCGGTCAGCGGGCCCGGACATGGTCGCCTCCGGCCACCAGATGGCGGATGTACGCGTCGGGACCCGGGAAGTACAGGGTCACCCGTCCGCTGTCGGACCAGCGCACGTCGTAGGGCGGGCCGCCGTCCGGGTGGTGGATGCCGACGATCTCGCCGTCCCGGGCGACGACTCCGGCCGTGGTCCCCCGTACGACGATCTCGTCGCCGACGCGGGCGCGTTTCGAGACATCCGTCGACCGGGGGCCGGTGGCCGGTGCGGCCTGGTCGGCCTTCTTCAGTGGTGTGGGAGCGGACATCGCCCTCACCTCCTCCCTGCGGTGGCGCGGAGGGAATGCTGCCGCCGACTCCATGGAAGTCTTCGGCACCGTCGGCCTGCCAGGGGCCATTGGTCCCGGCCCCGTGGCGGCCCTGTCGGCCCGCCGCTTCGGGGGAACCGGTCAGTGTGTGTGCGCCGAGAGGGGGACGGAGCGGGAAACCGCCGTGTCCGGGGGTGCGACGCGTCCCTCCGTGCGCAGCCGGGCTTCGATGTCGGCGCGCACCGAGGCGGTGAGCCGCGTCAGAGCCTCGGACCACTCCGGCGGGACCGGTTCGGGGTCTTCGATCCGGAGTGCCGGGCCCGGCAGCGCGGCGAGGTCCTCCCGGAATCGCCTGCGGGCGTCCTGCCAGTGGTCAGGCGGCCATGTCCGCCGCCCACCGCGCATGACCGTGCGCAACAGTGGCTGAGCGGAATCCGGAGGCTCTTCCCCGGCCAGGGCGATCACGTCGGGCTGCCCGGGACGGCGGAGGACCTGCTTGCGGCCCGGGGCCGTGACCTTCGCCGAGGACAGTTTCATCACGGGGTGGCCGTCGTACTCGACGAGCTTGTACGCGGTGTCCAGGTAGGGGGCGTCCGCGGCCACACCCACCTTCGTGCCCACCGCGTACACATCGATCGGGGCGCCGGCACGCACCAGGCGGTCGACGCCGTACTCGTCGAGCCCGCCGCTGGCCACGATCTGTACGCCGGTCAGTCCGGCGGCGTCCAGGATGGCGCGTGACCGGCGCGAGAGTTCGTCGAGGTCACCGCTGTCGAGGCGGATGGCGCAGCCAGGTCCGCGTCGGAGTTCGGCCAGGACCCGCGCGGCGGTCCGTACGCCCTCCTCGGTGTCGTAGGTGTCGACGAGGAAGGTGACGGGGCCGGGGTGGGCGCGCGCGAACGCACGGAACGCCTCCTCCTCGCCGGGGAACGCCTCGATGTAGGAGTGGGCCATGGTGCCCGAAGCGGGGATGCCGAGGGCCACTGCCGCGGCCACGTTGCTCGTGCCCGCGAACCCCACCAGGGCACCCAGCCGGGCCGCCTGCAGGCCCGCCCAGGGGCCGTGCGTGCGCGCAGGGAGAAGTCCACGACCGGCCGTCCGGCCGCGGCCAGGACACAGCGCGCCGCCTTCGAGGCGACCACCGTCTGGTGGCACAGCAGGTTCAGCAGGTACGTCTCCACGAGCTGGGCCTGTGGGATCGGTGCGGTCACCTCCAGCAGCGGCTCACCGGCGAACACCACGTGGCCCTCGGGTACGGCGCGCACTTCGCCGTCGAAGGAGAGGCCGAGGAGAGGTTCGAGATCCTGGACAGGACGGTGCAGGGCCTCGGCGAACTCCTCGATGTCCTCCCGTCCCACGCGGAAGTGACCCAGGAAGTCCAGGGCGGACTCCAGGCCCGCGGCAACCAGGAAGCCCCGGCCGGGTGGAAGATCGCGTGCGAAGAGGCTGAAGCTGGCCGGGGCCCGCATGTCCTCCCGGAGGTAGGACATGGCCATGGTCACTTCGTAGAGGTCGGTGGTGGTGACGTCGGACATGGTGATCGCCGCCGAGTGTCTTGGTTCCTTGATTTCCAGTCTGGCCGCGGCGGTTCGGGACGAAAGGGACCTCAGGTCCCGAGACGTGGGCTGTTCGGCCTCGGCGACGGCATCCTCGGAGATCCGGCACGGGAACCGGCGCCGAACCGGCGGCGGACGGGGCCCCTGGGAGCCGCCGTCGGCGGGTGGATGCGCGGCATGCTCAGGAGCCGCCGTGGCCCGCGGCCCAGCGGCGCCGCACCGCTTCTTCGTGCTCCGCCTCCTCCAACGCCAGCTCCGTTACGGCCAGTGTGTTCCGCAGCCGAGGGATCCAGTGCCGGCGCAGGGCACGGACCCGCTGCCGAGTCCGAGCGGCCTCGGCGGCCAAGAGCTCGGCGGCTGCCTGGTGGGCCGCGAGTTCCGCCGCGGCACGGGCCGCGGCACGATAGGCCGTCTCGGCGTGCGCGAGGGCGGTGTTGGACGGCGTCTGTTCCCACGGGGAGCGGACGGGGTCCGTCCAGCTGACCGCTGCCGGGTGGCGTACGCCCATCAGCGCGCCCCACTGGACGTCTACGCGCGCCCGTTCCACCGGCGCCGCCTCGGCCAGCGCGCGTTCGCCGCCGAGCAGCATTCCTCGCACCAGCCAGGTTTCCGCTTCGGCCAGCCCCTGTCGCCACGCCTCGCCCGCCTCCTCGGCCGCTTGGCGTGCCGTGTGTTCCCGGTCCAGCAGGAGCTGGAGCTTGCGGTCCAGGAGGTCCGCTCCGCGAACCGCGGTGGCGAGACTCCGACGCAGCCGCAGGCGCCCGGCCCGGCCCGCCGGAATCCGGTGGCCCCGCGGGCTCACGGTGCCCCCTGGTCCTGCGGCGGAGCATGGGCGTCGAGCAGGTCGGCCGGCAGCATGCCGAGCTGGCTGCGCGGCAGGGTCAGCAGCACCTCCCAGGCCCGGTCCAGCGAGTCGTCCAGCGACCGGTTCTCGTCAGTCCCCTGCGCGAGGAACCGGTGCCGGAAAGCGTCCTCCAGGTCCAGGTGGCGCAGATCGGTCGGACTGAGCGCGGAGCGTCCGATCAGGTCGGCGAGCTCTCTCACCTGCCGGGACCGGGCCAGCGCGGCGATCAACTGCGCCGCGACGGCGGGATGGTCCGCGCGGGTGCGTCCCGCTCCGGTTCCCTTGCGCATCAGCCGCGACAGCGAGGCCAGCGGATCCACGGGCGGATACGGCCCTGCCGCCTGCGCCTCGGCGGACAGCACGATCTGCCCTTCCGTGATGTAGCCGGTGAGGTCCGGGACGGGATGGGTGATGTCGCCCGCGGGCATGGTGAGCACCGGCAGGACGGTCACCGACCCCGGCCGCCCTCTGATGCGGCCACAGCGTTCGTAGAGGGATGCGAGGTCGCTGTAGAGGTACCCGGGATAGGCCCGGCGGGCCGGAATCTCGCCACGCGCGGCGGACACCTCGCGCAGCGCCTCCGCGTAGGCCGTCATGTCCGTCATGACCACCAGGACGTGACGGCCCTCGGTGAACGCGAGGTGCTCGGCCACGGTCAGGGCGAGTCGCGGGGTGAGCAGCCGTTCGATCACCGGGTCGTCCGCGGTGTTGAGGAACAGGACCAGTTCCCTGGCGGCCGAGCGGGCCGCCAGCCCTTCGCGGACGAACGCCGCGTCGGCGTGGGTGAGCCCCATGCCGGCGAACACGACGGCGAACGGCTCCCCTCCACACGTCGCCTGGGCCGCGATCTGCACGGCCAGTTCCAGGTGTGGCAGCCCGGCCGCCGAGAACACCGGCAGCTTCTGGCCCCGCACCAGGGTGGTGAGCACGTCCACGGCCGCCACACCGGTGAGTACTGCCTCGTTCGGTGGTTCCCGGCGTACCGGGTTGATCGGCGCGCCGCCGACCTCCGCGTACGAGCCGCCCAGTACCGGTGGCCCGGCGTCGGCCGGTTCGCCCCGGCCGTTGCACACCCGTCCCAGCCAGCCGGTCCCGACCGGGATCCGCAGCGGCGTCCCGGAGAAGGCGACGCGGGTGCCGGTGCGGTTCATACCGGCCGTGCCCTCCAGGACCTGCACTGTCGCGATGTCGCGGTCCACTTCCAGGACCAGGCCGTGCCGTGGCTCACCGGAGTCGAGGACGATCGTGGCGAACTCGTCCCAGCCGACCCCGCTCACTCCCTCGACGAACAGGAGGGGACCGCGCAGATCCCGCACCCGCGTGTACTCGATGCCCGCAGCGCCGGTCACGCCGCCTCCTTGAGCCGGGTCAACACGGTGTCGCGGGCCGCGGCCACCGGAGCGGTCTCAGCGGGCCCCGCCGTCTCGCGCGCCCGCAGCAGAGGGGTGAAGTCGACCGCTTCGACGGCGTCTGCGGGAACGCCGGAGTCCACCAGTTCCAGGCAGCGGTCGATGATCGTGAGCACGGCCTCCACCAGGGCCGCCGTCTTCTCGGGGGCGCTGTAGGCGTCCGCTGGGGACAGTGCGTTCTGCTGGATCGCGGCCTCGCGCAGCAGCCGTCCGGCGAGCACACTGATCCGTTCCCGGGGCGGCAGCGCCGTGATGCCGACCAGTTCGACGAGGTCGCCGAGCCGGTCCGCCTCCGCCAGCTGCCGCGCCACACGTCCACGCCGCTCGGCCCACTCGGCGTCACCGGCCTGCGCATGGGCGGCGGCCAGCGTGGTGGCGTCCCGGGAGAAGGACTCCGACCAGGACACAGCCGGATAGTGGCGTGCGTAGGCGAGATCGCGGTCCAGGCTCCACAGGCAGCGCACGAAGCGCTCGGTGTGTGCGGTGACGGGCTCGGTGCGGTCGTCGCCCGGTGGAGACACCGCGCCGATCACCGTGACCGAGCCGGTCGCGCCGCCGAGGGTGCGCACGGCGGCGGCCCGCTCGTAGAACGCGGCCAGTTGCGAGGCGAGCCCCGCCGGATAGCCTTCCTCGGCGGGGAGCTCGCCCATACGGGAGGCGAACTCGCGCAGCGCCTCCGCCCAGCGGGAGGTCGAGTCGGCGATCAGAACGACGTCGAGGCCCATGTCGCGGAAGTACTCGGCGACCGTCGCGCCCGTGTGCACCCCGGCTTCGCGGGCCATCATCGGCATGTTGGACGTGTTGGCGATCGTCACGGTCCGTTCGGCCAGACGGCCCCCGGTACGCGGATCGGTCAGCTCCTCCAGCTCCTCGATGACGTCCGCCATCTCGTTGCCGCGTTCGCCGCAGCCGACGTAGACGATGACGTCGGCGTCGCACCACTTGGCGATCTGCTGCAGCAGCATGGTCTTGCCGGTGCCGAAGCCGCCGGGCACGGCCACGGTGCTGCCGCGTGCCACCGGGAAGAGCAGGTCGACGGCCCGCTGCCCGGTGTCGAGGGGCACATCCGCCGGCAACCGCCGGGCGATCGGTCGCGGTCTGCGCACCGGCCAGGACTGCGCCATCCGCACCTCCCGGCCGTCCACCACGGCGAGCACGTCGGCCGGGCGATGATCGCCCCCCGCCGCGATCCAGGTCACCTCACCCGACAGGTCCGGGGGCACCAGGAGCCGCAGCGGCACGCCCGCACCGATCTCCCCGAGGACGTCACCGGCCGCAGCCGACGCTCCCGCAGCCACCCGCGGTGTGAACGACCAGGTGCGCCGGTCCGCCTCGTCCGTCGTCGGTCCGCTCGCCGTGAGCAGGTCGCCGACGGCGGCCAGAGGGCGCAGCAGCCCGTCGAAGACGCCGCCGAGCAGATCCGGTGCGAGCCGCACTGACAGGGGGCGGCCCTGAGGCTCCGCCGGATGTCCGGGTGCGAGTCCGCCGGTGTACTCGTAGGCCTCGACGGTGGCCGTGTCGCCGTGGACGGCGACCACCTCGCCCGGCAGCCGGGTGGCACCCAGCACGACCAGGTCGTGCATGGCCACCGCAGGCGGGCAAGTGATCTCCACGAGGGGGCCGGCGACACGGAGGATCCGTGGGCGTTCCGCGTCGTTCGAAGGGGTGCCGGGCGTGATCCGCGGAAGCACGCGCCTGCCCGACGGGTCCGGCGAAGGGGTGCCGGAGGTGGTCATGCCGGCTCCCACAGCGTCTCGGCCCGGGCACCCAGCCGGTCCAGAGCGCGATCGGCAAGGGCGTCCGCCGACAGGTCGACCCGGCGGCCGGGCACCTCGGCCGTCACCCCGCCCTCCGTTGCCGCCGTGATCCTTGCCTGCGGGCCCAGCAGTTCGCGTGCCGCCTCCGCGCAGCGGCGCCGCAGAGACGCGTCCTCCGTCAACTCCCTTCGGACACCCGCGCGGACCGCGGCTCCGAGTGCCGTGTAGACCTCGGCCCTGGCCGCCAGTTCTGCCGCCCAGGCGTCCTGGACCGCCCGCACCCGTTCCCGAGCCGCCTCGGCGGCACCGTCGGCTCTGCCGAGGTCCCGGGCCCGTGCGAGCACCGCGTCGGCCGTCGCACGGGCTGAGCGCAGGGTTTCCTCCGCGTCGGCCCGAGCGCGGCTGCGCACGGCGTCCGCGGAGGCCCGTGCCGCGCGCAGCAGTTCGGCGCGTACGGGGCTCAGTGCGTCCACGGGCGCGGTCATCCGGGCATCACCACCGTCAGCGGCCGGGACGGGGCCGGCGCCGTGGCCGCGCCGCCCAGCGCTGCGGCGGCCTCGGCCGTGAGGATCACGAGGCCCACCGTTCGGGGCAGCGTCCGCCAGGCACGGCGGACGGCGTCCGGATCCTCGGCGACGAGCACGTCGACCCCCGCCAGCGCCAGACCGGACACGCTGGTCCGTGTGCCGATGGCGGCCACGGTAGCCATCGTCATGCCTTTCCGATCAGCAGGATCGCGACCACCAGCCCGTACACCGCGATGCCTTCCGCCAGACCGACGATCACCATCGCCCGGCCGAACATCTCCGGCCGCTCGCTCAGCGCGGCCAGCGCCGCGGCGCCCGTGTAGGCGACGGCGATCGCGGCTCCTATCGACGCGCCGGCCACCGCGATGGCCGCCCCGATCAAGGCGGATCCGTTGACCCCACCGGACGCGGCGGCCTGCGCCGAGGCCTGTGCCGGACCCGCCAGCGCGGTGGCCAGGACGACGAGCGCGCCGCCCAGGAGGGCGAGATTCGTGGCCAGCAGCCAGCGGAAGGCGTGTCTGGTCCGGCGCCGCCGCAGCAGCCGGACGGCGCCGAACACCCCGGCCAGGACCGGGAGGACGATCAGCCAGGTGAGCATGGGATCACCTTCGTAGCGGGGTCGGCAGGCTCCGCCGGGGGAACGTGCCAGGGACGGAACGGTCGGCCCTCCGCCTCGAAGAGCCGCGAGAAGAGTTCGTAGAACTCCAGCCGCAGCGCCTGCACACCGGCCACCAGGGCTTCCAGGCCGAAGGTCACGGCCGTGCCGACGACGAACAGGAGGGCGGCGCCCACGACTCCGGCGGCGCCGCGGCCGGCCAGGCCGGTGGTACCGCGCCACACCAGGTCGGCGAGCGCGGCATGGGTCAGGCCGAACGCGGCCAGTCGGGCGAAGGAGAGTGTGTTGGAGCCGGTCCGTACGACGACGTCGAACAGCCGCACCACCGTCTCGGCGAGTCCCGCGCCCCCGCCCGCGGTGGCCCGGAACAGGCCGAAGCCCACCAGCGCCAGCCCGGTCACGGCAAGAGCTGCTCCGGCGACGGCCGGAACCTGCCGATGCAGGACCAGTCCCGCCGCGGCCAGAACGAGGCCCAGATAGAAGAGCAGCCCGGCACAGCCGGACGCCGAGTACAGCGCCGAGCCCCAGCCGCCCTCACGCACCCGGTTCACCGCCCCGGCGGCGTGTGCGAGGGCCAGCAGACCAGCACCGAACACCACGGCGGCGGCCAGCAGGCGCGCAGGACTCTCCAGGGGGCTCAGCCACAGCACCGGCAGCAGGCCCGTCGGCCCGAAGAACTCGCCGTAGGCGGCTCCCGCCACCATGGAAGCGACGCCCGCACCCGCGAGGAACGGCCACAACCGGCTCAGCCCGGCCAGCCGGCGCGGCCACCCGAGGCGCAACGCGACCGCGCCGAGGACCAGCAGCGCCCCGTGCCCCACGTCGCCGAACATGATCCCGAACATCGCGATGTAAGCGAGGCCCGCCGGCCATGAGGGATCGACGTCTGCGTAGGCGGGTGTCCCGTACGTGACCACCAGCGGGGTGAAGGAGGCGGCCCGGCCCGGGCGCAGGAGCGTCGGCGGATCGGTTCCGGGTGGGGACGGCAGCGGCAGCAGCGCGCCTCCCGCAGCGGCCAGGCGTCCGGCGACGCGGGGTACCTCGGCGGCCGGGCACCACCCGGCGAGCGCGGCTATCCCTCCCTGCCGTACGGCGCCCTCCGCGCGCTCCTCCAACTGGGCCTCGCCCGCCAGCAGTGGGACGTCCGCACGGCGTTCGAGCAGGTCGAGGTCGGGCGCCTCGGAGGAGAGAACCGCTGTCACGGCGCTTTCAGGGCCGGCTGCCGTGCCCCGTGCCCGCAATCGCCCCAGTCGTGCGGCCGCCGCCCCTGGAGCCGCTTCCTCGGCGCGGTCCAGTTCCACGCAGCCCTCCTCGGCGATGCGCACCAGAGCGTCCCGCAGGGCCGCCTGCGGCACGACCACCGCCACACGGCGCATCCGGACCGGCGTCACCGCCTCAGACCAGGGCATCGAACACCTCCCCGGGCCGTCCCCCGCGCGCCGCCGACTCCAGCGCCGCCCGCACCCGCCACGCGTCCACGGACAGCAGCGCCACCGCACCGACGACCACCCGGGACCCGTACCGCCCCTCACGCACCAACGCCGCGGCGTCAGCCTGCACCGTCCGCCACCAGCGGGCCTCCGCCCGCCACAGCTCACCCGGCTCGTCGATGTCCTGCAGGGCCCAGCCCGCGGACGACGGCAGACGCTCGCGGAACTCCTGGTAGGTGGCGGCGGCCGTCGCCCGCCTCCCGAGCAGCCGCGCCGCATCGTGCAGTACGGGCTCCGGCAGAGAGCGGTGATGTACGAACAGTTCCCGGGCTGCCAGCAGGACAGCGCGTCCCCGGGCCCAGCGGTGCGCGGGCTGTACGGCGACAGCGGTGCGGCGCAGGGCGGCCATCCGCATACCGGTGACCAGGGCCCACGGAGTGTCGCCGCCCGGGTCGCCCCAGGGCGAGGCCGCGAGCGCGGCCCGTATGTCGGCGGGTGTCCCGGCGTGTTCCAGAGTTCGCCAGGCGGTTTCCAGAGCCCCGAGCCTGTAGGGCTCCAGAGCCTCCGAGCGGCGGCCGTCCGGTGCGGGCAGCCGGGAGGCCACGTTGGCGATCTCGAACCCGGCGGCGAGTGGAACCAACAGGCGGGCACCGCCCCGGGGCAGCCAGCCGGCCAGTACCCGCAGGTGCCACAGGAGGGTGGCGGACACCGCCCGCTGGGCCTTACGCACGTCCGTCGCCGTCCGCGTGTGTCTCGCATACGGCGTGGTCGCCAGGCGTTGCAGGGCGTCTTCGAACGTCGGACCACGCGCGATCTCCCGTACCCCGGGGGTGCCCGGACACCGGCCGACGAGGGCCTTCGCGCGCACGGTTCCGGCGACCCATCCGGCACTCATGGCTCTTTCCGCTCCCCGCCCGGCAGGCGCAGGGCGTCGGCCACAGCGAGATCCACCAGGTGGGGCATACGTTCCACGGCCCGTTCGCGGATCGCCGAGGCAGCGCGGTCTCCGGCGGCGCGGAGGGCGTCCGCCACGTGCCGCGCTTCCCGCAGGAGGGGTTCCGCAGCCCGCCGGCGAACCTCGGGAGCGTGCTCCCGCGCGGCGTCCACCATGCGTGCCGCCTCTCGCGCGGCGTTCTGCCGCAGTGCCTCGGCCTCCTGCTCGGCGGCTGCCCGGATCCGCGCCGCCTCCTGCTGGACGTCTGCCAGCCGGGCGAGGGCGGGCTCCAGTTCCGCGGCGCGTTCCGACGTACGGTCGGCGGGCACGCCGGTGGCGGACGCTCCTGGCGTGCCCGCCGGACGGAACCGCTCCAGGAAGTCCCGCAAGCTCATCGGCGGCCTCCTGCCGGTCGGCTGCTCCTCCAGTCTCACGGTTGCCGTTCCGGACCGCACCGGATAGGGCCGTCACGCCGTTCCACCGGGGCCGTTCGGCTCTTGGCACGGGAAGCGAGGGCGCAGGACCGGCTCCGGATCCATGGCAAGGCCCGTGGTGACCTCGCCACCGGCCTGATGACACGTCCCGCGATCACGGTGCTCCCCGGCGCGACCGTTCCCGAGGGGGGCCTGGCTCGCCGCGCCACGGGGACGAGGGCGGTGTCGCGGACCCGCCCGGTGACCGTCACGACACCGTCGTGCACCTCCACCTGGAGGGTCGGCGACGGCGGCGGGAAGAGGCACGAGGCACTCTCGTGCCGCCGGAGGCGGGCCAGGGGCAGGCCGGCCCCTGGCCCGCCTCCGGCTGTCGCATGGCGGAGGGTCGGCCGGTCCCCGAACGGGCCGTGTGGCCCCTGACGCGGCCGGCGCCGCGGCGCCACGCTGGCAGTGGAACCCTCGCACCCGGAGGTGGAGATCATGTCCCGCACCGTCACCCTCGGCCTCGACGACTCGCCCGAAAGCCGGGCCGCTGCCGAGTGGGCGGCTCGCGAAGCCCTGCTGCGTGGTCTGCCCCTGAAGATCGTGCATGTCCAGGAGCCGACGCCCCGGTACACCGCCCGGACCCCGTTGCTGGACCTCGAGCGATACCGGCGCTGGGCGGAGCAGTCGACACACGAGTCCGCGGAGGGGATCCGGCTGCGCCACCCGGGCATCGAAGTGATCACCGAGCAGCTCACGGGGACCGTGGCCGACGTCCTCTGCGAGGCGGCGGGCTTCGCCGAACTGCTGGTCCTGGGATCGCGGGCGCTCGGTGGACTGCAGGGGTTCGTGGTCGGCTCGGTGAGTCTGGGGATCGTGGCCCGTGCCGAGCGTCCGGTGGTGCTGGTGCGCGCGGAGGAACAGGCCGCCGACGAGCACGGGATGGACCCGGTGGGCGTACCGTCCGCCGCCGCGCCGTTCCGTCCGGTCGTGCTGGGCCTCGACATCGATCAGCCGGACGACACGCTGCTGGAATTCGCCTTCGACGCGGCGGCTCGCCGGAAAGCTGCTCTTCGGGCCGTCCACGCCTGGCCCGAACCGCCCACGTCCTTCTACCGCTTCCCCGGTGACGCGGAACTCCACGACACGCTCGAGCGCGGACAGGCCTCCCTGCTGAGCAAGGTGCTGCGTCCGTGGCGGGAGAAGTTCCCGGACGTCGAGGTGATCGAGGCGAGCCGGTGCGGCAGCGCGCCGCAGGTCCTCGCCAATGATTCCCGTGACGCCTCCCTGGTGGTCGTCGGCCGGCGTATCCGCACCGGCTTCTTCGGTGCTCACATCGGCCATGTCACGCACTCGGCCCTGCACCACATCACCGCCCCCGTCGCGGTCGTCGCACACGGCTGAGCCGCCACCCCGAGGAGGCGAACCCATGAAGGCATCACCCGCACGGGCCTTCGGCGAGCCCGCGGACCTCCCGGTCGTCGTCGGCATCGACGGCTCCGAACCGAGCATGAGGGCAGTGGACTGGGCTGCCGACGAGGCGGCGCTTCGCGGGGCGTCACTCCGACTGGTGTACGCCTCGCTCTGGGAGCGCTACGAGGGCATGTCCCTGGCCCACGACCTCGGTAAGCCCTCGGAGGAGGTGATGGCCGAGGACATCGTCGAGACCGCCGAACGGCGTGCCCACCACCGGCAGCCAGGCGTGAAGGTCACCACCGACGTGCTGCCCGAGGAAGCCGGGTACGGCCTGATCCGGGAGACCCACAGCGCCCTCGCCACGGTCCTGGGCTGCCGAGGCCGCAGCGGTGTGACCGAGGCACTGCTCGGCTCCGTGAGCCTCACGGTGGCCGGGCACGCGCACTGCCCGCTGATCGTCGTGCGCGGCAGCCACGACAACCGCTCCGGTGCACGCGGTCGCATAGTCCTGGGGGTGGGCGAGAAACGGGCAGGCTCGGCCGCCGTACGTTTCGCGGTCGAGGAGGCTCTGCTGCGCGAGGTCCCTCTGGAGGCCGTGCGCGCCTGGCGTCGACCGCTGCACGAGCCAGGTGCGCATCCCCTGCTCGTCGGCGAACCGGCCCACCACCAGGAGCAGCGGGCCGCCGAACTGGTGGAGGAGGCACTGCGGGACATCCCGGCCGGCCTGCAGGTGCACCGCCGTACGATCGAGGGCTTTGCCCGCGACGCCCTGCTGGCGGTGTCCCGCGAAGCCGATCTGTTGGTCGTCGGCGCCCGGCGCCGCCAGGGCCACTTCGGGTTCCAGCTCGGCCGCGTCGCCCACGGGGTGCTCCACCACGCGGCCTGCCCGGTGGCCGTGGTACCGGAGCCTTCCTGAACCCTTGAAGACGGCAAGCACGATGTTGATCGCGGACAGCCGGGCGACCGCCTCGGCCACGAGCCCGGACACGGACGCCGGCAGGGCCCATGGGTCCCATCGGCCTCTTGATGCGGCCAGAAGCCGCTGCACCCATGAAAGTGACGTGGCTCCGTCGCACGCCGTCGCGGTATCGAAGCCGCCCTGCCAGGGGCCGGTGAGCCTCTGGCCACGGTCTGAGCAAAGGGCCGGAAGGCCCAAGCGAAACTCCCGCACACCGCCCAGCCTGAACATGCGGGGTGTTTCCCGGCACCGTCCCGGAGTCCGGCCCGCGTCCCTCGTCGTACGCCCCGGACCACTGGTCCCCAGCACACAACAGGGGTGAAGCGCGATGAAAGGCTTCGTCTTCCACGGTCCCGGACATGCCTCCTGGCGGGAACCCGCCGTCAAGGAACCGGCCGACGCGATCGTGAAGGTCGGCGTCGTGACGGCCCGCGGGACCCTCAAGGGTGACGTGCCCGAGGTGCGCGGTGCCGGGCCTCGAGGCGGTCGGCGGAATCCTCGAGGTGGGGAGCGAGGTGTGCACCGTACGCCCCGGGGACCGGGTGCCTGCGCGCCGGAAGTGGTGCCGGGCGGGGAGCAGCACGCTGAAGCAGCCGTTCCCGCGGCCTGATCGAGGAGGATGTGACGGCCATGACCGAACAGACGGGCGCGCATGTCACGACGGAGGCGCCACTGGGCGACCTGGGCCGCCGCCTGGCCACCCAGCGGGCCCGACTCGATCTGACACGCACGCAGACGGCCGCGCGTGCCGGCATGGCCGTCGGCTACCTCCGATACCTGGAAGAGCATCCCGGTGCCGTCCCCGGCCCTGGCGTGCTGCACCGGCTGGCCGAGGCGCTGGAAACCACCGTGACCGAGCTGACCGGCGGTGCGGCCGACGTGCCGTCCGGCCTCGGACGCGCCGCCCGTGACCCCCGCTTCACCGAATTGAGCGCCGGCGAGTGCCAGACCTTGCTGGGGTCCCATGGGGTCGGTCGGCTGGCGGTCCCCACGCCGTCCGGACCGGAGATCGTACCGGTCAACTACAGCATCGTGGATGGTGAGATCGTCTTCCGGACCGCCACCGGCGCCACGCCGGCGCTGGCCGACGGCCGCCAGGTGTGCTTCGAGGTCGACCGCATCGACGACGCGTTCAGCCAGGGCTGGAGTGTCCTGGTGCACGGCGTCGGGCGGTTGGTGCTGAACCCGCGACAGCAGCGCCGGTACGAGGAGAAGGCACACAGCAAGCCATGGGCGGGCGGAAACCGTGATCGGTGGATGCGCATCGACACCGGCATGGTCACGGGACGCAGGATCATGGTGTGAGCGGCTGCTGCTTCATCACGACGGAGGTTGCAGGACGAGTGGCTCGATACTCGTACTGCCTCCGCCGCGTACGTAACCGACGCCGGCCGGTCGTCCGCGCCGCGCCGCCCGTCTCGGTGAGGAGGACGCCGGAGACCAGCTCGGGACGGATGCGCACCGCCTGGTCCATGGGTTCCATCGGCACCCAGGGCTGCAGCAGGCCACGGATGCGCTCCAGTTCAACCGGGTCGGTCACCAGCTGGGCGTACCCGGTGACGACCACGCTCCAGCCGAGATGGGTGTCCGGGTCGATGGCATCGGCCTCGTACGCGACGACGACGCCCGTGCCGCCGGTTTCCTGCGCGTGGGACGTGAGCGCGGCACCCTCGTGGGTGCGGATGACGATGTCCCCGTCGTCCAGGACGTGGTTGACCGGGCGGACGGCGGGCAGAGCCTGCCGGGTGAAGACGATCCTTCCCAGCGACACGCTGCCCAGCAACCGCAGCGCCTCGCCGTGGTCGAGGTCGACGCGCCGATGTGCTCGCATCCCACCGGTTGCCATGACGTGCCTCCCTTCCGCTGCGGGTCGAGCCCGTCCCCTGCCGATGAGGGGACCGTGGCCCCGTCACCTACTGTCACTGGCGTCCATGTCCGCCAGCGCCGCCCGGCCCGCCTCGAGACGGGCCACCGGGACGCGGAACGGCGAGCACGACACGTAGTCCAGGCCGGCCTCGTGGAAGAAGTGGATCGATCCGGGGTCGCCGCCGTGCTCGCCGCAGACACCGGTCTCCAGGTCCGTGCGGGCCGCACGGCCCTCCTCGACGGCGATGTGGACCAGTCGGCCGACCCCCTCCCGGTCGAGCGTCTCGAACGGTGAGGCGGTGAAGACGCCCTTGTCCAGGTAGGCCGAGAAGAACGCGGCCTCCACGTCGTCACGGGAGAAGCCCCACGTGGTCTGGGTGAGGTCGTTGGTGCCGAAGGAGAAGAACTCCGCCTCCTCGGCGATCCGGCCCGCCGTGAGCGCCGCCCGGGGCAGTTCGATCATCGTGCCGACAGGACAGTGGACAGGAGTGCCGGTCTCCGCGCCGACCTCGGCCAGAACGCGGGCCACCTCCTCGCGGGCGAGTCGCAGTTCCTCGACGGCTCCGACGAGCGGCACCATGATCTCCGCATGCGGAGAGCCACCCGCCCGGGTGCGCTCGACGACCGCCTCGGCGATCGCCCGTACCTGCATCGCGACCAGTCCCGGTACCACCAGGCCGAGCCGCACGCCCCGCAGGCCCAGCATCGGGTTCTCCTCGTGCATCCGGTTCACCGCTGCCAGCAACTCCACCTGGTGTGCGTCGGGTTGCCGGCCCGTGGCCTTGGCGGCGGCGATGCGGACGGCCAGGTCGGTGCGGTCGGGCAGGAACTCGTGGAGCGGCGGGTCGAGCAGCCGGACGGTGACCGGGAAGCCGTCCATCGCCTCCAGGATGCCCGTGAAGTCGCGCCGCTGGAGCGGCAGCAGAGCCGCCAGCGCGCGGTCGCGGTCGGCATCCGTTCGGGCGAGGATCATCTCCTCGACCAGTTTGCGCCGCTCGCCGAGGAACATGTGCTCCGTGCGGCACAGCCCGATCCCCTGGGCCCCGAACCTCCGGGCGCGGGCAGCGTCCTCGGGGGTGTCGGCGTTGGCGCGGACCTCCAGGCGCCGAACGGCGTCGGCGTGGTCCAGCACCCGGGCCACCGCGGAGACCACGCCGTCGGCCCGCTCACCGCTCTCCAAGTAGCGCATGGTCGCCGACGCGACCAACGGGACCGCCCCGAGGTACACGTCACCGGTGGAACCGTCCACCGAGATCACGGTGCCCTCCTCGACGGCGCTGCCGTCACGGGCGGTGAAACGCCGCGCCTCCGCGTCGACGGTGATGTCCTGCGCCCCGCACACGCACACCTTGCCCATGCCACGGGCGACGACGGCCGCGTGGCTGGTCTTGCCGCCCCGGCCGGTCAGCACCGCCTGCGCGGCCACCATCCCGGGCAGGTCGTCGGGCGTCGTCTCCTCGCGGACGAGCACGACCTCCTCGCCGGCCGCGGCACGCCGTACGGCCTCCGCGGAGTCGAACACCGCCGCACCCACCGCGGCGCCCGGCGACGCCGGCACACCGCGGACGAGCGTCTCACCGGCGGCAGCGGTGTCGAAGCGCGGGAACATCAGCCGGGCCAACCCGTCACCGCTCACCCGCGCCAGGCACTCGTCGGAACCGATGAGACCTTCCCGCACCAGCTCGGTGGCGATCGCGAAGGCGGCCTCGGCCGTGCGCTTGCCCACCCGGGTCTGCAGCATCCACAGCGTTCCGCGCTCGACGGTGAACTCGATGTCGCACAAGTCGCGGTAGTGCCGCTCCAGTGTCTGCGCGTGATCGCGCAGCTGCCGGTACGAGTGCGGGTCCAGCCGCTCCAGCTCGGCCAGCGGCACGGCGTCCCGCACGCCCGACACGACATCCTCGCCCTGCGCGTTCGGCAGGTAGTCGCCGTACAGACCGGGGCGCCCGGTGGCCGGGTCGCGGGTGAAGGCGACCCCGCTGCCGGAGTCGGGGCCGAGGTTGCCGAACACCATGCGCTGGACGGTGACGGCGGTGCCCAGGTCGTCCGGGATGTGTTCGCGCCGCCGGTACAGCACGGCGCGTTCCGCGTTCCAGGACCGGAACACGGCGAGAATCGCCTGCTGGAGCTGCTCGGCGGGGGACTGGGGGAAGTCGCGGCCGGTCTCGTCCCGGATCAGGTTCTTGTAGGTCCCCACCAGCCATGCGAGGTCGCTCGCGTCGAGATGGAGGTCGTCGGGGGCCCCGCGGGCGTCCTTCAGCTGGGTCATGGCCTCGTCGAACAGGGCCGGATCGACTCCCATCACCGTGCTGCCGTACATCTGGACGAGCCGGCGGTAGGAGTCCCAGGCGAAGCGCTCGCTGCCGGACACCTTGGCCAGGCCGAGCACGGAGTCGTCGTCGAGGCCGATGTCGAGAACCGTCTCCATCATGCCGGGCATGGAGAAACGCGCCCCGGAGCGGACGGACACCAGCAGCGGGTCGTCCCGCTGCCCGAGCGGCCGCCCGGCACCCGTCTCCAGCGCCGAAAGGTGCCGGGAGACCTCCGCCGACATGCCCTCCGGTTCCTCGCCGGTGGCCAGGAACGCGCGGCAGGCTTCGGTGGAGACGATGAACCCCGGCGGTACCGGCAGCCCCAGCCGGGTCATCTCGGCCAGGTTCGCACCCTTGCCACCGAGCAGGTCGGCCAGGTCGCGGCCACCATCCCGGAAGTCGTACACATAACGGGCCATGACGCCACTCCTCGGCTTCGAGCTCTCGCTACCTCCCAGCCTGGGAGGGAGCGGTGCGCCGGGGCAGGTGCCCTCCGTCCCACAACGGTGGGCCGACCGGCCCTGAGGGGTGGGAGCGCGTCCCGTGCCGCCGTAGGAAGACCGTTCCCGGACGCCTGCGACGGCCGCGCTGCGTCAATCGGCACAGGCTGGCTAATGTGGGTAGTGACCGCGACAGTCCGGACTCGTGTGCGAGGGGCATGGAGGCGTGTTGTGGCAAGCGCAGAAGAGCCCCGTGTACGACTGCCGCAGCTGAAGCTGGACGAGCTGCTGGAGGAGCTGCAGGCGCGGATCGCTGCGGCCCGCGGCACCCGGGACCGGGTGCACAGCCTGCTCGGGGCGGTGCTCTCCGTCGGCCGCGAACTCGACCTCGAACAGGCGCTGCACTCCATCGTCGAGGCGGCCGCCGCGCTGGTCGACGCCGAATACGCCGCCCTCGGCGTCATCGGACCCGACGGCAGATCCCTCTCGGCCTTCCTCACCGTCGGGGTGACCGAGGAGCAGATCGCCGAGATCGGTCCCTTCCCCGAGGGCCACGGCATCCTCGGTGAAGTGATCCGGCACCCGGAGCCGCTCCGGCTGGAGAAGATCTCCCAGCATCCGGCCTCGTACGGCTTCCCGGCCCACCACCCACCGATGAACAGCTTCCTGGGTGTGCCGATCCGGGTCCGCGATCAGGATTTCGGCAATCTGTACCTGACCGAGAAGCGCGGGGGAGTGCAGTTCGACGAGGAGGACGAGTCGGTGCTGGCCACGCTGGCCGTGGCGGCCGGCATGGCCATCGACAACGCCCGGCTGTACGAGGAGTCCCGGCTGCGCGAGCGCTGGCTGCTGGCGAACGCCGAGATCACCCACAGCCTGATGTCCGGCAGCGAGCACGCCGAGACGCTGAAACTGATCGCCGAACGGGCCCGCGAGATCATGGGGTCGGCCCTGGCGGCGGTGGCGACGCCCATGGAGGCCACCGACTCCCTCACCGTGGAGATCGCCGTGGGCGTGGACGCGGAGGCACACCGGGGGCTGGTGCTGCCCCTGTCCAGGACCCTCATGGGCCTCGCCTTCTCGGCCGCCGCGCCGGTGACCAGCGACGACGTGCGCCAGGACGAGCGGATCTGCCCAGAACCACCTCGCTTCCAGGGGCTCGGCCCCGCCGTGGCCGTCCCCATCGGCACCGGGGAAGGCGGCGTGCGCGGCGTGGTGCTGGTGGCCCGCGAAGCAGGCGCGCAGGTGTTCTCGGGCAAGGAGACCGAGAAGCTGCAGGGCTTCGCCGCGCAGGCCGCGATCGCGATGGAGCTGGCCGAGCGCCGCAAGGACGCCGAGCGGATCGCGGTGCTCCAGGACCGCGATCGGATCGCCCGGGACCTGCACGACCTCGCTATCCAGCGGCTCTTCGCGACCGGCATGACGCTGCAGAGCGCGGGCCGCTTCATCGAGCATCCCGAGGCCGCCGAGCGGGTGCTGCGGGCCGTGGACGACCTGGACGAGACCATCAAGATCATCCGTTCGGCGATCTTCGGGCTGCGCGCCCGTGCGGGCGCCGCCGACACCGGGCTGAGGGCCCGGGCCGTGGACGTCGTCGGCGAAAAGACCCCGTTGCTGGGTTTCACGCCCAGCGTGCGCATCGAGGGCCTGCTCGACACCGACGTCCCGCCGGAGATCGCCGACCACGTCGTGGCCGTCCTCTCCGAGGCCCTCACCAACATCGCCCGCCATGCCCATGCCGACCGGGCCCAGGTCGCCCTGACGACCGACGGCCGGGAGGTCTCTCTCACGGTCGCGGACAACGGCGTGGGTATCGCGCCCGACGGCCGCCGCAGCGGGCTGCGCAACATCGCCGAACGCGCGGAGCAGTTGGGCGGGCACCTCGACGCGTCCAGCCCCGACGGGGGTGGTGCCACACTGCGCTGGCGGGTGCCCCTGCCCGGTGCATAGGAAAGCGGACCCTCCCTGGTGTGCGGGCGGAGTCCGGCAGTCGGTGTCGAGAGACCACACGGGCAAGGGGGCACAGGGACGGGCCACTCGGGCGATGCCCCGCGACCGCCCGGCGCCACCCATCCGATTCCGTTCGCGGCGCGCCCCGGTGCGGGGCGAGGTCCGGACGGCGGGGTGGCCCACTGAGCGCACACTGCACGTCCACCACGCCCGCGACAGCGCACACACCAGCCGGACGAAGATCTTCCCGGGCTCGAACGAGAGGGCGTCACCCGGCGTCGGAGCCGACGGCGGTAAGCCGGCAGTCCACACCGACGACCCCTTCCACACCCCGGACCAGGCGTGCGGCCAGGGGAATCCGTGCGGCGTCCTCGACGCGACCCGTCAGGGTCGCGACGCCGTCGCCGACGATGATGTGCACCGGTTCGACCGGCGCCGGGAAGAGAACGTCGATGATGTCCCGGCGGATCTCGTCCGCCAGTTCGTTGTCGGGACGCAGGAACACCTTCAGCAGGTCCCCGCGACTGACCACGCCTTCGAGGACGCCCTCGGCATTCACCACGGGCAGCCGTTTGACGTGCCGCAGGGCCATGATCCGCGCCGCCTCGGGAAGCGCGGCGTCTCCATGGACCGTGACGGCGGGGGTGCTCATCAGCTCCTCGGCGGAGACCGCCCCGGCCTTGGCCAGGTCGGGCAGCCGACGCAGCTGGGTGAACCGGTCCGGGTCGCTGTCCCGGAACTCCTCCTTCGGCAGCAGATCGGCCTCGGACACCACTCCGATCACCCGCCCGTCGCCCTCCAGCACGGGAAGGGCACTGACCCTCCACTCCTCCATGCGTTCGACGATGTCCTTGAACAGGGCCTTGCGGCCCACCGCGACGACGGCATGCGTCATCACGTCACTCACCCGGTGCGGCCTGCTCTCCATGCCTTCCTCCCGAAGCCGTTCGGCCGGACGGAGCGGTTGGGCGGTCACAACAGGTCACCGCTGCCGTAGGGGGCGTACAGGTCGAGCAGCCGGACCCGGGTGGCGTGCAGCCGCTGTGCGACCACGCGTCCCACCCACACCGCTATGGCCCGTCCGAACGCGGGATCCGCGGCGCACATCGCACGCACCGCGTCGGCGTCGAACTCCCAGGCCCGCACCGGGGTCATCGCCTCGGCGCCCAGGTGCCAGAGGTGGGGCGGGAAGTGCCAGGACCAGCCGACGAGTTCGCCGTGCCCGAGCGACTCGACGACGGCCGGCCTGCGACCGGGCACGTGCAGATCGAGGGCGACGGTTCCGGTTCGTACGATCCAGAAACGGTCGGCGTGCCGACCCTCCTCGAACAGGCGTGTCCCGGCTTCGAAGGAGGCCTCGCGGGCGAGGTGCATCAGCCGTTCGCGGTACACGGGCTCGAGCGCCGTGCTCATGGTGGTTGCGGAGGTCATGGCACCGGCTCCCTTCATGGACGGTCGGTTCCCAGCGTCCGCGACCTCGGCATCCGGCACCACGGGCCGCCCGGACCCAGCGGTGGGCCCTTCGGCTCATACCGCGCGGGTATCGCCGGGCCGGCGCCCATCCACATGACCGGACGGGAAGGCCCGTCACCCGCTTCTCGCGGATCCCGATTGCGCGGTGCGCGGCTGCCGGCCGCTTCTCCGCGTCTTCTACGGGTCCTTCCCGCCACTACCAGCGCACCACCGAAACCGCCGGCCCACCAGGGCCGATCGGCCCCGATGCGGCGGCTTCGCGCGGAGCCCGCAGTCTGTCCGGGACTACTCACGGACTACTCACGGCGCAGCCAGTCGTCGGCCCTCTGTGCGCGGCCGGTCCGGCGGGCTGTCCGCGCCTGCCGTCGAAGCGGTAGGTGAGGCCGTCGACCACGTCCACGACTCCGCGGTCGTCGGGCCGGTCAGCGCAGTCGGCGCAGGTACGGGTCGTGGGGCCGGCGCGAGACCAGCCGTACGCGAGCGTCGACGGCGGTGACGCCGTGTGGCCCGGCCAGCACAGGGTTGAGGTCGGCCTCCGCCAGCTGGGGAAGATCCGTGGCCATCCGGGAGAGGCGGTGCAGGAGTTGCTCCAGGGCGCCGAGGCCGACGGCAGGGCTGCCGGCATAGCCGAACAGCAGGGGAGAGCAGCGCGGGGAGGTGAGCAGGGCGTGCACGTCGAGGTCGGTGAGCGGGGCGAGCCGGGCGGCGTGGTCGGCGAGCAGTTCGGTCGCGGTACCACCGAGGCCGAACACCACGAGGGGTCCGAAGACCTCGTCCTGGACGACTCCGGCGAACAGTTCGGTGCCGCGTTCGGCGAGCGGCTGGACGACCACTCCGGTCATCCGGTCGCCGAACCGGGTGACCAGATCGCGATGGGCGGCCCTGACCTGTGAACCGTTCTGCAGGTCGAGGTGGACGGCGTGCTGCTCGCTCTTGTGCACCAGACCCGGCCAGTAGGCCTTCATCACGACGCGTCCGTCAGGTCCGGCGAGCCGTTCGGCCGCTGCGACCGCCTCGTTCTCGTCCCGGGCCCACACCCAAGGGATCTGCGGGATGCCGTAGCAGCCCAGGAGCACGGCCGTGGTCCGGGGATCGATGCCAGCCGCCCTCCGGATGGGCCTCCAGGTAGGCAGTGGCCAGGTCCTTCGCGCGTACGGTCGCCACGTCCGGCAGCTCAGGTACCGCGCCCGGCTGCCGGGCGAGCCAGTCGGCGCGGGCCGCGGCGTGGGCCAGGGCGCGGGCGGCGTCCTCGGCGTCGGAGTACGCGGGCAAGGTGGCCCGGCCGGCGGTCGGCAGCAGCTCGACGCGGGCCGCTTGCGCGGGGAGCACCGCGAGGACGGGGCGGGCGAGCGGGCCGGGGGCCGAGGTCAGGGCGCGTACCAGGTCTTCTCCGGTGGCCGTGGCGACCGCCGTGGGGACCAGGCTCACGAGGACGGAGTCGACAGTGCCGTGCCCGGCCAGACGGCGGACGCATGCCTGTAGTTGCTCCTCGCCGACGGCCGCCGTGACGTCCACGGGGTTGGTCGCGGTGGCGCCCTCGGGCAGCAGGGCGCGGAGCTCGTCCACCACGCCGGCGGCGAGCGGCGGGATCACGAGTCCCGCGTCCACGCACGCGTCCGCGGCCAGGACGCCGGCCCCGCCCGCGTTGCTGACGACGGCGACCTTCGTGCCGTGAGGCAGTGGCTGGGCGTGCAAGAGGGCGGCGGTGTCGAGTAGTTCACCGATGGTGCGGGTGGCGGTGATGCCGGCCTGGGTGAACAGGGCCTGCCGGGTCATGGTCGGAGTGGCCGCCGCCGCCGTGTGCGAGGCCGCGGCCCGCCGTCCGGCCTCGGACCGGCCCGCGTCCACGGTCAGCACCGGTATCGCTCGTGCCACCCGGCGGGCGGTGCGCGAGAAGGCGCGGGGATTGCCGAAGGACTCCAGGTGCAGCAGCGCCAGGTCGGTGTGCCCGTCGCTCTCCCACCACTGGAGCATGTCGTTGCCGCTGACGTCGTACTTGTCGCCGAGCGATACGAAGGTCGACACGCCGATGCCGAGCCGGGCCAGCCCGTCCAGCAGCGCGATGCCGACTCCTCCGGACTGTACGGCGACACCGGCTGTGCCGGGCCCGGGGTGGCGGGCGGCGAAGGTGGCGTCCAGGTGGACGTCGTCCTCGGTGTTGGCCAGGCCGAGGCAGTTCGGGCCGGCGAGCCGCATGCCGTGGCGCCGGCACGCGTCCATCAGGGCGTGGCTCTGGTGCGTGTCCAGGCCTGCGGACACCACGAGCAGGGCGCGCACGCCGGCCCGGCCGCACTCCTCGGCCACCTCGGCAACGGCTGCCGCCGGTACGGCGATCACGGCCAGGTCCGGCACCTGCGGCAGCTCTGCGACGGACCGCCAAGCACGCACCCCGGCGATCGCGGCGGCCTCCGGATGCACGGCGAACAGCCGCCCGGCGTAGGAACCGTTGTCGATGTTCCGCAGGACCGCGCGCCCGACCGACCCAGGCCTGCGGCCCGCGCCGATCACCGCGACCGTCCGGGGCCGCAGCAACGGCTGCAGACTGATGACGTCGGCGACCCGGCCCCGGGCGTCGACGGCGCTCAAGTAGGTCTCGTCCTCGGTGAGTTCGACCCTGCAGTGCACCTCGGGTCCCTCGAAGTGACGGGTGACGCGCAGCCCCAGGTCGTGGAAGACCTTCAGCACGTCGTGGTTCTCGGCCAGGGCGTCGGCGCTGAACGCGGTGATGCCCGCCGTCCGCGCGGCGTCCGCGAGGTGTTCCAGCAGGAGGGTGGCCACACCACGGTGATGCCAGCCGTCGGTCACGGCCACCGAGATCTCCGCCGTGCTGCCGTCCGGCAGCACCTCGTACTCGGCCAGCCCCACCAGCCGCCCGTCGTACTCAGCGGTCAGCGCGCGGTACCCGGGGCGGTCGCCTCCGGCCACCCGCTCGGCTGCCTGTCGGGCGGAGGACGGGCTGACGGAGAAGAACCGCAACCACCGGTTCTGCGGGGACATCTCCTCGTACAGCCGCTGCACCGCCGGCCGATCCGCCGGACCCGCCTGCCGTATGCGGACAGTGGTTCCGTCGGCCAGCAGGGCATGCACCGGGGCTTCCTGGATGTCGGTCATCACGAACCCTCCCTCCGGAGGCTCCCGTGTCCAGCGTCCGGCGGCGGGGCCCGGTCGGCACAGGGGCTGACCGGGCACGGGGCGGGCCGAACGGCCCTCCGGGGTGGGGCGGGGCTCCGGCAGACAGTCAGCGGGATCTCACCGGACCAGCGAGAAGTAGCTCTCCTCCTCCTGCGTGAAGTGCAGGCGGAGCACGGTGTGCAGGCCGTAGAGGCAGGCGCGCAGGTCGTCGAGCTGGCCAGGGGACAGGCCGCCTTCGGCGCGCGCCAGCTGCAGGTGGGTGGCGATGCGGCGGGCGAGGCGTTCGATCTCGGTGTGGGCCCGGCTCATGGTGGCCGTGGCCTCCGGGCCGCCGAGAGCGGGGGCGAGGGCGGGGTAGAGCTCGTGCTCCTCGGCGTACTCGTGAGGCAGGAGCCGATCGGTCAGCAGCCGGTGCGCCTCCTCGACGGCCGCGAGAGCCTGCGGGCCGGGGCCGTCGGAGAGGCGGTCAGCCGCGCTGTGCACCGCCTCGAGCACACTCTGAAGGTCGTTGTGTTCCGAGGCGAAGCGTTGGATGAGCGCCTCGGCGGCGGGGGCCAGCGCCGGCTGTGTGGCCCGGTCCGTGCGCAGCGCGCGCAGGGCGTTCAGGATGACCGCCACGTCGATGGCCTCCTGGAGGAGGGCGCCGACGGCGGGTGGCAGCAGGCCGGCGGCGGCTGCGGCCATCGCGGCCAGGGACATCGCCATCCCGCCCAGGGCACTCTGCACGGCGATCCGCCTGGCCCGTACGGCGATGAACACGGCGTCGGCGAGCCGGTCCACGCGATCGGTGGTCAGCACGATGTCGGCGGCTTCCGAGGAGGCGGTGGAGCCGCGGGCACCCATCGCCACACCGATGTCCGCGGCGGCCAGCGCGGGGGCGTCGTTCACACCGTCGCCCACCATGACGGTGACCGCGCGTTCGCGCTCGGCGCGCACGACGGCGACCTTGCCGGCCGGGTCGAGCCCGGCGCGGACGTCGTCCAGACCGAGGACGGCGCCCACCTCGGCCGCCGGCTCCGTGCGGTCTCCCGTCAGCATCAGCAGCCGCTCGATGCCCGCGGCCCGCAGGTGGCGAAGGGTGCGCGGGGCATCGGGGCGGAGGGGATCCCGGAGCAGCACCGCACCTGCCTGGCATCCGTCGACGGTCAGCCAGGCGACGGCCGCGCCGTCGAGAAGCGCCCGGTTGTCCACCACCCTCGTCCAGGCCGGGCGGGCACCGGACGCGTCGATGCGGCCGACGGACACCCGGTGACCGTCCACGGTGCCTGAAGCACCCCGGCCGGGCGTCTCCGTGACATCGGACGGCACTGTCAGGACCAGCTTCCGCTCCTGCGCGGCGCCGACGATCGCCTCGGCCAGGACATGCGGGGAGTACTGGTCCAGCGACCCGGCCAGCCTCAGCACCTCCGCAGGCTGCCACCCCGGTGCGGCGACCACGTCCAGGACGCGAGGGCGGCCGCGGGTGAGGGTGCCGGTCTTGTCGAGCAGCAGGGTGCGGGCCCGGCCCAGGTTCTCCAGGGCGTCGCCGTCACGCATGACGACTCCCAGGCGTGAGGCGCGGGAGATTCCGGAGACGATGGCCACCGGTGCGGCCAGTAGGAGCGGACAGGGGGTGGCGACCACCAGCACCGCTACCGCTCGTACCGCCGAGCCGCTCAGCAGCCAGGCCGCTCCCGCCACCACCAGGGCGAGCGGGAGGAACCAGGCCGCGTAGCGGTCGGCCAGCCGGACCACGGGCGCCGACTCGGCCCCGGCCTGCCTGGCCAGCCGCACGATCCCGGCGTAGGCACTGTCCTGCTCGGCTGCGGTGGCCCGCAGCTCGAAGGCGCCGCCGGCGTTGACCACCCCGCTGCGGACCGTGTCACCCGCCGCCCGTTCGACGTGCAGGGACTCGCCGGTGAGCACGGACTCGTCGAGGCTGGCCGCGGCGCCCTCCACCCGCCCGTCGACCGGGACGACCTCGCCAGGACCCACGACCAGCAGGTCACCCACGGCGACGTCGGCCAGCGGAACCGTGGCGACGCCGCGCGCTGTCCGCAGGCGTGCCGAGCGGGGCGCGTGCTCCAGCAGCGCACGCAGATCGTGCGAGGCCCGCCGCTGGGCGGCCGCCTCCAGGGTCCGCCCGGTGGCCAGCATGAGCGCGATCAGCGCGCCGGCCAGGTATTCGTGGACGGCGAGGGTGCCACCGAGAGCGAGAAGCGCGATCAGGTCGACGCCCGCACGGCCGTGACGAAGTGCGGAGAGCACCCAGCCAGCCGCTGGTAGGACCGCGGCCCATGTACCCAGACTCCACATCAGGCCGGCGAGACCCTCGTCACCGGCGAGCCAGGCAGCACCCCCTGCGGTCAGGGCCGCCGCCGTGACGGCCAGGAAGGCGGGCTCCAGCCGTGCCGAGGCCAAGGCCACGGTGAGAGAGCGCAGCCGTGTGATGAAGGCGGAGCGGTTCATGGCCACCTCTGTCCGTCCGACATTGCTGCCCGAGGCCTGGTCCCCGTCCATCACATCCCGGCGCGCCGGCCCTGCGGCAGGGGACGAACGGCCCTGACACCAGGGCCGTACCAACCCTGTTCGCGCCATCGCGGTCGTCCGATGCGACACGCCCTGAGCACACTCGCACGCGAATGAGGGCCCATCGGCCCCTCGCGTTGGCCTCACCGGCTCATGACGGGCTCGGCGACCCGACCGAACGTAAGGAACGGGCACTTCGAGAACAGCAGGCACCGGGATCATGTTTCCCGGCCTCACGAAGGGGATGAGCCACCCATGTTCTGGTACGTCCACGGCATCGGCGGATGGGGCTGGCTCGCCATGTCGGCCGGCATGATCTTCTTTTGGGCAGCGATCATCGCCTTGGGCGTCCTGCTGTATCGCGCCCTGGCGAGGCCGGGAGGGAGCAGCGACCGTGCCGACGACCGGCCGCTCGAACCCGCCCCTGAGCGGATCCTTGCGGAACGCTTCGCCCGAGGCGATATAGACGAGGACGAGTACCACCGCCGCCTGACCGTCCTGGTGAAAACCACGGGCGGCGTACCTCGCCCCGGCCGGCAGTGATCGGGATGAGGGAGCCGTGGACGAGAGGGCTTCCGTGGACGCCATGACGAACGGTGCGCCGTACTCGATCAATGGGGAAGAGGCGTACGGCGGTGCTGAGGGCGCCGTGAGCCGGGAGCCTTCGGCGTGTACCGATGTGCCGGGAACGCTCGGTGGCCGGCGCGGCGCGATGCCGCCGCTGGTCGGCAGAAGACCGGGTCGGAGGCGACGAGAGGGGACGATCAATGGCCGCGGTCACACTTCTGTGACCCCAGCCGTGCCCGCTGATCGCCGTCGAACCGGCCTGGCCGCAAGCGGGCCTCGGCCTGGCAGGTCCAGCCCGGCCGCACCGCTGGACCTGCCAGGCCGAGGCCGCGGACAGGCGGCGCGGCGACCGTCGTACCTGAGGGACGACTGCGTATCCATGGGAGGACCGACGATGACCGGCAACGGAGTACTCACCCGCAACGAATGGAAGACCGCGCTGGACCGGATCACCGAGGAGCAAAAGGGCGAACACGTCACCATCGAGGTGCTGGACCCGGAGGTCGGGCACCAGTACGAGGCCGAGCGGCTGCCCTTCGCATACCTCACCTATGACCCGAAGGACGACGCGGCGATCGTGGCGGTCGGCGGGCAGTCGGCCCGCTACCCCGTGGTGCTGAGGCACATCATCCCCCACCCCACGGAGATCGACGTCGCGACCGAGGACATCCCCGAACCGGCCGTCCGGATCGTCGCCTCGGACGGCACCATCACACTCATCACCTTCTTCAAGGCCGAGTCGTGATCCACGCCGGGTCCTGAGCCACCGGCCCCGCTGCGCCCGGGCGGGACCCCCGACCGTCGAGGACCTGGCTTCCAGAGCGCGACGGAGTCCTGCCGGGCCAGGGCCGACCGGTGACCTCGCACGACCGCGTGTTCGAAAGCCGGCAGTGGCTCGGCCGCGCCCAGTCCGATGGCGCTGGGCCGGAAGGCGTCGGGCTCGCCTTGCGGCAGCCCGTGCTCCCGCCGCAGCCCGGCAGGTCCGGGACTCGTCGAGGACGATGGGCGTCGGGTGACGGTCTCCGAGCGCCGGCAGGCGAACGTGACGGGCTGCCGCCACTCGGCGTCCCGGTCCAAGGCCTTCCTGCGGCTTGCCCGGGAGAGGTGTGCCGGGCGACGCCACGACCGTTCCCCTCGTTCGGTGGTGCCTCCTCTTCCCGTGCGACGCCGGATGCCGGGCCCCGCGACGCACGAGAGGTCCGCCCGTGCACGCCGGCCTCTCATGAGCCACACGCCGGCCCGCTCACGAGGGCCTCACCGAGGATCACCGCGGAGTCGACATCCTCACCCGGTGCGGCGGACGACGGCGACCGGGCAGTGCGCGTGCTGCACGACCGCCTGACTGACCGAACCGAGGAGCAGCCCGGTGAATCCGCCGAGCCCCCGGGCACCGACGACCACCAGTGCGGCGTTCGCGCTCGCCTCGATCAGTGCCTCACGGGCACCGCCCCGGACCACGACGTGCTCCACCGTGACGTCCGGGTACCTCTCCTGCTGCCCGGCGACTGCTTCGGCCGGCAGGCGCTCCTCGTCGGCCGCGAGGGCGCCCGGGTCCGATCCGTGAGCCGACGGATCAGGCTGCGGGGCCGCCGGCACGCTCGACCGCGTCGACGCATGCAGAGCCACCAGGCCGGTGCCACGAAGGGCGGCTTCCATGAAGGCGAACTCGACGGCGGCTTCCCCGGCCGGTGAGCCGTCGACCCCGAGCAGTACCGGCCCGGTGGCATCGGGGTTTCGCACCACCATGACCGGACAGTGCCCGTGTGCGACAAGCCGGACCGCCGTCGACCCCACCGACAGGCCCGCGAATCCCCCCAGCCCCCGACTGCCGACCGCCACCAGCGCGGCGGCGCGGGACTCGGCCTCCAGCACGGCCAGCGGCTTACCCGCCACCACCGCGTGGCTGACCTCGACATCGGGGGCCACGGAACGGGCATGCTCCAGCGCGTCGTCCATCAGCTGCCCTGCCGCCTCGCGCATCGCTTCCTGAGCCGAAACGGACGTCCACGGACCGAGCGGCGCATAGACGGCCGGCCAGAAGAACGCGTGCACCAGCTTCAGACCACACCCGCGAAGCCGCGCCTCACGCGCCGCGACAGTCACAGCCTCCAGGCTCGAAGGCGAGCCGTCGACTCCCACCACGACCGGCGAGCTCACGGCGAACACCCACCGGCCCGAAGCACGGCGCCGTCGCCGTCACTGCGTCCCGGAGGTCTGGACGCGTCAGGAAGCAGGCACACGTGCACCATGCCGCAGGGTCTGCTGGTCATCATCGGCGACGCCTCCTCAGCCCGTACTGTCCCTGAGGAGACGCTCACTGTCGCAGCGTCGCCTCGTGGGCGGCCCGTGCCGGAGCTCGCAGGCTCAGCCAGGAGCCGTCGACTCCGACCACGATCGGATCAGTCGTCGCCTTCTCCTGGACGGCGCGCTTCACCGGCCCCGTCGTTCGATCCGCGCGGTTCGTTCCTGTGCGTGACGGGTCATGGGAGCTGCTCCGCCAGACGTGGCCGGAAACGGGTGGCCGGCGTTCTCGCTCTCTCTTCCACCGTCGCCCATACGCCCCGCCGAGGCATCTCGGAAGCGCCTTCCGGGCCCCGTCGGCCGGGCAGCGGCCCTCGCAAGCGCGGATACCGTGGATCTCATCGGTTCCCGTCATGGTTCCGTCTCGGTTCCCCCTACGCACACGATGGCGCCCCTGGACGATCCCGGCTCCAGGAGGGTGGTTGCCGTCCGGGCACTCCCGGTCAAGCCGGTCCGGCGGACCAGGGCGGGGCCGTTCCGCCGGCTCCGCGGCCGGACCGGGTTCCGAACCCGTCGGACGTGCGCGTCAGTCGGTTCGCTTGCCGCAGCGCCTGCTGATCGCGCGGCGGAGGGGGGCTGGAAGCGTTCGGCGAGTGCGGTGGACGGTCCGCGTCGTGGCGGTCACCTCGGGGCGTGCCGTGGTGACGGCGTGGTCCTGGGCTCCTGGGTCCGCCTGGCCGCGTTCTCGGCGCAGGACGTCCAGGACGACCGAGCCGTCGACGGTCTCGCGGGCGACCAACTGTTCCGCCAGGCGTTCCAGGGCGGCCCGGTGGCCGCGCAGCAGGGCGACCGCGCGCTGCTCGGCCTGGCGCAGCAGACGCGCGACCTCCTCGTCGACGATGCGCTGGGTCTGCTCCGAGTACGGTGGCCGACCGGGCTCCTCGGTGGTCTCACCGAGGAAGGGCGAGCGGGAGGACGCGTACCCGATCGGGCCGAGTTCGGGGGAGAGGCCGAACTCGCGGACCATACGGGTGGCGATCTGGGTGGCCCCGGCCAGATCGTCGGCGGCTCCCGTGGATCCCTCGCCGAAGGCCACAAGTTCGGCCGCGCGGCCGCCCAGGCGCACCGCCAGCAGGTCGGTCATGTAACTCTCGCTGTACAAGTGGCGCTCTGCCTCGGGGAGTTGCTCGGTGACGCCCAGGGTGACACCGGCCGGCAGGATGGTGACCTTCGCCACCGGGTCGGCGTGCTCGCACAGCGCCGCGACCAGGGCGTGACCCGATTCGTGTACGGCCACGGAATGACGCTCCTCGGGCAGGAGCGCGTTGGAGGACTCCCGGCGTCCGAGCAGCACGCGGTCACGTGCGGCGTCCAGGTCGTGCGGCTCGATCCGGGTGCGGTTGTTCCGGACGGCGTTGATGGCACCCTCGTTGACCAGGTTGGCGAGATCGGCGCCGGAGAATCCGGGCGTGGCGCGCGCCACGGCGTCCAGGCCGACGGTCGAGGCCAGTTCCTTGTCCCGGGCGTGGACGGCAAGGATCGCGGCTCGCTCGGCCTGGTTGGGCAGGGGCACGGTGACCTGGCGGTCGAAGCGGCCGGGCCGCAGCAGGGCCGGGTCGAGGGAGTCGGGCCGGTTGGTGGCGGCGAGGACGACGATGCCGCTGGACTGGTCGAAGCCGTCCATCTCGGACAGCAGCTGGTTCAGGGTCTGCTCGCGCTCGTCGTTGCCGCCCAGCCGGGCCCCGCCGGCGCGACGCGATCCGAGCGCGTCGATCTCGTCGATGAAGATGATCGACGGGGCGCGTTTGCGGGCGTCGCCGAACAGGTCGCGTACCCGGGAGGCGCCTACGCCGACGAACATCTCCACGAACGCGGAGCCGGACACCGACAGGAACGGCACGTCCGCCTCGCCGGCGACCGCCCGCGCGAAGAGCGTCTTGCCGGTACCAGGTGGCCCGATCATGATCACGCCGCGGGGTCCCTTGGCACCAGCGGCCGTGTACCGGTCGGGGTTGCGCAGGAAGTCGACCACTTCGCTGATCTCCTGCTTGACCCCGTCGTAGCCGGCGATGTCGTCGAAGCCGGTGGTGGGACGTTCCGCCTCGATGATCTTCGCGCGCGAGCGTCCGATGGCGCTCAGCCCGCCGGTCACCGACCCCGCGGCCCGGCGCCCCATCCACATGACGAGGCCGATCAGCAACACGAAGGGCAGGAACGTGAAGAGCACGGACGACCACGCCGAGCCTCCACTGCCGCCCTGGCTGGCCTTGATCTGCACGTGGTGGGAGGTCAACTGCTGCTGGAGCTGGGCTCCGGTGCCCAGCGCGGTGGGGAGCTGGGTGGTGAACTTCGTCCCGTCCTTCAGAGTGCCGCTGACCGCTCCTTTGTCGGTGATGTCGACCATCCGCACCTGGCTGGCGCCCACCCTGCCGACGAAGTCGCTGTAGGACAGTGCGCTCACGTGCGGCCCTGACCGCGCGTGCGAGAGCACCAGGACGATCACGAGCGTCGACAGGATCCACCAGAGGATCCACCGCCCGCCGACCGGCTGCGGCTGCCCGGAGGGAGGCGGATGCGGCTCGCGCGGCCGCCCGGAGCCGGCCGGTGGCGTGAGGTGCCGATGCGGCATCCGCACTCGTGTGATCACCAGTCCCACCCCTTCGGGTCGGCACGAACGCCCTGCCGGCCGCGATCCGGTCATTCGCAGGCGACAGGGGGGAATGGCCCCGATGGGGACCGTCCGCTCGGAGCCCGCCCCGACTCGCGGCGGCCGGCCGGCCCGCGACCAGGAGCCGATCGGCACGTCCGCACGTCGTCTCGCCGCGACATCGACGAAGCGCACCGCCGTGCGCGGGCGTCTGGAAGGCCGGGGACTCGGGGTTTCTCTGTGGTCAGGCCGCTCCTGCTGTGCCCATCCTATTCCCGGGCGGGGCGCTCTTCCGAGCTCGAGGGCCTCGGCGCACGGCACGCGTCGGCCACAGGCACGGCGCCGCCGCCGTACGCGGACACTACGGCCGGAACCGGGCCACGGCCGGAGCGGCCCGGGCCATGTGGCCGGCGAACCAGTCACCGGCCAGGTCCGTGACCTTCTCCAGGGCACCGGGTTCCTCGAAGAGGTGGGTGGCGCCGGGGACGACCGCGAGTTCGTTCTCGCAGCGCAGCCTGGCCTGTGCCTCACGGTTGAGACCGAGCACCAGCTGGTCGTGGCCCCCGACGATCAGCAGCGTGGGCGCCGTCACCATCGGGAGCCGTGGTCCGGCCAGATCCGGCCTGCCGCCTCGGGAGACGACGGCGGCGATCCGTGCGTCCGGTTCGGCGGCCGCCCACAGCGCGGCGGCGGCGCCGGTGCTGGCTCCGAAGTAGCCGATGGCCAGGTCCCGGGCCTCGGGCTGCGCGCGCAGCCAGCCGGTGGCGTCCGTGAGCCGGTGGGCGAGCAGGTCCGTGGCGAAGACGTTGGCCCGGTCGGTCTCCTCCGCCTCGGTCAGGAGGTCGAACAGCAGGGTGCCCAGACCCCGCCGGTTCAGGCCGGCCGCGACGAACCGGTTGCGTGGGCTGTGGCGGCTACTGCCACTGCCGTGTGCGAACACCACTATGCCGAGCGCGCCTCGGGGGACCGTGAGCTGTCCCCGCAGCACCAGCGGACCCGCTCGCACACCGGCTTCCCGGTCCTGCGGCAGCGCACGACCCGGTGGAGTGAGGCGGGTGTTCACGGAACGGGCGAGGGCCTCCTCCAGACAGTCGACGACCTCCTCGTCGTCGGTCTGTGAGAAGTCGGCGTAGAACTGCCCGACGGCGTAGAAGTCCCACGGTGTGTGCAGGCACACCAGTTCGTCGGCGTCCGCGCCCAGTCGGGCACTCCAGTCATGCGGTGCCACGGGAACCGCGAGCACGATCCGTGCGGCCCCGCGAGCGCGAGCGATCCGGCAGGCCGCCCGCGCCGTCGAACCCGTGGCCACCCCGTCATCGACGACCAGCACCGTGCGGCCTTCGAGTCCCAGTGGTTCCCGCTCCCCCCGGTACCGCCGGGCGCGGCTCTCCAGCACCTCGCGCTCGCGCGCCTCGACCGCGGCCAGCGTGTCCTGGGTGGCACGGGCGGTGCGCACCACCTCGTCGTTGATCACACGTACGCCGCCTTCGCCGATGGCCCCCATGCCCAGTTCCGGCTGGAACGGCACGCCGAGTTTCCGTACGAGGCAGACGTCCAGCGGTGCGCCGAGTGCCCGGGCCACCTCTGCGGCGACCGGAACCCCTCCGCGGGGCAGCCCCAGCACCACGACGCCGGAACCCCTGAGGTGCTTCAGCCGGGTCGCCAATTGCCGGCCAGCATCCCGGCGATCCACGAAGTACATGATCCGGCCTCCTCGCCCCGGCGGAAAAGTCGTTTCCCGCACACGCTTTCGTCGTGCGACGGCGCCACGCCGTCGCGTCGACGGTCCGGTACCGATGCCACCGCCCCGCCCCGGCGAAGGCCATCGGTCCACCGCCGCCCGTTGCAGCCGAACGGAAGCCGTACCCGCCGAGGACGCGCAGGACGGCGGCACGTCCGGGCCCGGGGGATCCTCGTCCATCGGCTTCCGGCCTCCCTGCGAAGGGGCGACGGGGAAGCTGCGGAACGCCGGTTCCCGTCCGTTCTCAAGGACGTGCCCACAACTGGTCGTGCCGCGGAACGCAGGCGCCGCCGCCGGCCCGCACGGCCTCCACCACCGCCTGGTGCAGACTTCGGCTGCCCTGCTGAGAAGGGCAGGGGACCGGGCTCCCGGTCAGTGTGAACCTCTGGGAGGTGCCGCTGTACAGGACCTCCACGGCGGCCTCCCTGCCGTCCCAGGTGGTATGGACGGTCAGATCCCCGGTGACGATCCCCGCCTCGTCGGTGCGAACGCCTCCCGGCCCCGTGAACACGCCTGTCGTCGTCCATGATGTCAGGGCCATGGTGTCCAGCCTTCCTTCGTGGGTGCGGGAACCTCTTCTTCCGGCGGCCCCCGCTTCGGAGTGCTCCGGGGCCCGCCGGCTCACCGCGGGACGGAGCTGCCGCTCACCACCGGTTCCCGGTGTGTCCGCGGCTGAGGGTGAGACGCCGCGCCACGTCCCGCTTCCTCCTCCGCGAACCGCGTCGCGGCCCGGACGCCTTCGAGGAACGGCGCGGGGAAGACGCGGGTGAAGTTCCCCTCCGCGGCGATCCCGGGGAGGATCTGCAGGTCGCGCGGTCTCGACGACGGACTTCACCGGGTCGACGCGGCGGAGGTGGGCGACCGCGGCCACGCCGATGGAGCCGGTGGAGACGTCACCCCGGGTGATGGCCCGCGGGGACGGGATCGGCATGGTGAGCGTACGCAGGGTGACGTTCCCCATGCGGTCCGCCACGGGGATCACGAACCGGATCCCATGAGGCCGGACGTTGCGCGGTTCGCCGCAGCGGAACACGACACCGCCCTGGTACGGCCGGGCGATCGCTACTCCGAGGTCCGCCACGGGGCCCACCTCCTTGAGGCTCTGGCCTTCATAGTGACCGGCCGGCCTGCGGCCGGGCGGGGGCCGTCCGTCCCGTCGCAGGGGCCGACCGGCCCCCCCCACGCCGAATCCCTACGGTGGTGCCGTCGGTCGGCAGGACGTGCACGGGAGCCTCGAGGATGCCGTTCACCGCGCATCTCCTCCGGGACACGGTGCCTGCGGCCTCCGGCTGGGCGACCGGGACGGACAGGGGCTGACCGGGCTGCACACCGGACCGGCCGGCCCCGCACTCAGGGCCGGTCGCGGGGCCGACGGCGGGCGGCGAGGCCATACGGCCCCATGACAGACGACGTCTGCCGGACCAGCGTGAAAGGGCGGGCGCACCACGCACGCGCCGCCCGTCAGCGCCGCTGCGGCAGCGCGTCGCGCACCCGCGAACCAGCGGGCAGGGCCCCGGCACGAGGAGGCAACCGTGAACGAGCAACCGACGGTGCGCGGTCTGATGGATGCCGCCCCGTACTCGATCAGCGAGGACGAGAGCGTGCTGATGGCCTGGGAGGTCATGGAGAGGGCCGAGCAGCGTCACCTCCCCGTGGTCCGCGGGGACGGCTGCTGCGCCGGGCTCCTGGAGCGCGCCGAACTCGCCGTGGTCTGCGCGGCGGCCGCGGCCACCCTGTCCTCCCGCAGAGTGCGCGATCTCGTGCACGCCCGCCGGACCGTCACGGTCCACCCCGAGGAGTCGGTTCTGCGCGCGGCAGCCGTGATGACGGCCGAGGATCTCGACGCCCTGCCGGTCACGGATCCGCACGGACGGCTGGTCGGGCTGCTCACGGCCCGCGACTACGTCGCCTCCGCCGCTGATCTGCAGGCCCGGGCCGAACCCGTCGGCCCGGGCCCCGCGCGGGCGACCCTGCCCGGGCTGCCGCCCCGCAGCACGGCGTGGCACGGCACGTGAGGAAGCTCCTGAGCACGACCGACCTCACAGGCGACGCGACGGCGTCCCCGGAGCACAGGGGGCCGGCTACTGCCGCTCTCGTCGAAGTCCGGGCATGGGAGGAACAGGTGGTTGAACGTGCCGGGCGGGACGGCCAGGACGCCGATGGCGACCGGGTTCTTCTCCGATGGCCGGTGCACTGCCCACTGGCTAGCATGGGGAATCACTGGTAGCGCATCAGCCGGAGCGAAAGCCCCGCCGTTGGGCGGCTTGGTGCTCGGTCGCCTCCGCGCGACTCGAACCGCTCAGTCTCAACCTCCCGTGCCTGTACGCCTGAGGGCGATGTGGTGGCGGCCGTTCTCGCGCTGATCCGCCGTCAGCGCGTGACGGATGCATTCGTTCCCACGGCCCGGTGGCCACCCGAAACCCACCCTGCCCAGAAGTACGAGCGCGTCGGCGGCATGCGCCGTACGGCCGGGCCGGCGCACACGGAGGACCAGGCAGATGGCTGCGAAAGAGTACAAGCGGGGAACCGCGTTCCCCGGAGTGATCGGCCGTACGGCGGATGAGTCGACGCCCGCGTGGCCGCAGCCCACCCGGGCCGCTCCGGGGTCGCCGAACGTCTTGTTCATCACGCTCGACGACACGGGGTTCGGCCAACTCGGTTGTTACGGCGGCCCCATGACGACACCGAACGTCGATTCGCTGGCCGCGAACGGGTTGCTGTACAGCAACATGCACACGACCGCCCTGTGCTCCCCGTCGCGTTCCTGCATCATCACCGGGCGGAACCACCATGCGAACGCCATGGCACTGGTGACGGAGTTCGCCACCGGGTATCCGGGGTACAACGGCCGCATCCCGTTCGAGAACGGTTTCGTCTCCGAGATGCTCGTCGAGCAGGGCTTCAACACCTACGCGGTCGGCAAGTGGCACCTGGTGCCCTCGGAGTACGAGTCGGCCGCCGGACCGTACGACCGCTGGCCGTTGGGCCGTGGCTTCGACCGCTTCTACGGATTCCTCGGCGGTGACACCAGCCAGTGGTACCCGGACCTGGTCTACGACAACCACCAGATCGAACCCCCCGCCTCACCGGAGGAGGGTTACCACCTGACCCCGGACCTGGTGGACAAGGCCGTCTCGTTCATCGCCGACGCCAAACAGGTCGCCCCGGACAAGCCGTTCTTCCTGTACTTCTGCCCCGGAGCCACGCACGCCCCGCACCATGTGCCGAAGGAGTGGGCGGACCGTTACCGGGGTCGGTTCGACGACGGGTGGGACGCCTACCGCGAGGCCGCCTTCGCCCGGCAGAAGCAGTCGGGGGTGGCGCCGCCCGACGCCCGTCTTTCGCGGCACGACCCGGACGTGCCGCAGTGGGAGTCCCTGTCACCCGACGCCCGGCGTCTCGCCGCGCGGATGATGGAGGTCTACGCCGGGTTCCTGAGCCACACCGATCACCACATCGGGCGCCTGCTGGACTTCCTCAAGGAGACCGGCGAGTTCGACAACACCCTCATCATGCTGGTCTCCGACAACGGCGCCAGCGCCGAAGGCGGCGTCACCGGGACGACCAACGAGGCGCAGTTCTTCAACAACGCCCCCGAACCGCTCGAGGACAGCCTCAGCGCCATCGACGAGATCGGCGGGCCGAACACGTTCAACCACTACCCGTGGGGCTGGACCTGGGCCGGCAACACCCCCTTCCGGCGATGGAAGCGGGAGACCTACCGGGGCGGCGCCAGCGACCCCTTCCTCGTCCACTGGCCCCAGGGCATCAAGGCGCGCGGCGAGGTACGCACCCAGTACGCCCACATCATCGACATGGTCCCCACGGTGCTCGACGTGCTCGGCATCGAAGCCCCGGACACGATCAAGGGCGTGCCCCAGTCACCGATCCACGGCGTCAGCTTCGCCCACACCTTCGACAGCGCGTCCGCGCCGACGCTCCACCACACGCAGTACTTCGAGATGATGGGGCACCGCGCCATCGACCACGACGGCTGGCGAGCGGTCTGTCCCTGGCCCGGTCCCTCGTTCACCGAGGCGGGCAAGCCCTTCGGCACCCCCATCACGGCGGAGACCCTCGGCAGGCTCGACACCGAAGGCTGGGAGCTGTACCACATCGACAAGGACTTCGCCGAGACCAGTGACACGGCGGCCGAGAACCGGGCCAAGCTGATCGAAATGGTCTCCCTGTGGTACGTGGAGGCCGGAAAGTACGGCGTCCTGCCGATCGACGGCAGCGGCACGCAGCGGCTGATGCAGGAACGTCCGCAGATCTTCGCGGAACGCACCAGCTGGACGTTCCGGCCCGGCACCGAGACCCTGCCGGCCGCGGTCGCTCCGCGCGTGCTCAACCGGCCCTTCGCCATCACGGCGGACGCCGAGATCCCCGCAGGCGGTGCCGAGGGCGTGTTCCTCTGCCAGGGCGCCAACGTCGGCGGCTTCACCTTCTACATGAAGGACCGCAAGCTGCACTACGTCCACAACTACCTGCGGCGCGCCCTGTACGGCGTCTCCTCCACCGAGGAGGTCCCCGAGGGCCGCCACGAGCTGCGCGTGGAATTCGAACCGACCGGCGAGCCCGACATCCCGAACGGCAAAGGCGTCCCGGGCCGTGCGCAGTTGTACATCGACCGCCGCCGCGTCGGTGAGGCCGACATCCCGGTCACCACAGCGATCATGTTCAATCCCGGCGGCATGACCTGTGGCGCGAACCCGGGTTCCGCGGTCACGCCCGACTACAAGCCGCCCTTCCGGTTCACCGGCGTGCTGCACACCGTCACCGTAGACCTGTCCGGAGACCTGATCATCGACGCCGACAGCGAGCTGCGGATGCACCTGTCCCGTCAGTAGGGGATCCGCCCGTCCTGGCGAGCGCCCCTCTCGGGGCCGACCACCCGGTTGCACCCCCGGCCTTGTCCCGCACCTGTCCCAGGGGCGAGGCGACCACGCCTCGCGGCCCCTTCCTTCCTCAGGCGGGGTGGGGCCGAATGGGTGACGATGGAGGGGTCCCGATCCGTTCGTGGTGCTCCGTGGGAATCGTGGTGCTCCATGAAAAGAGGTGAGTAGCGTGACATCCTCCTCCGAATTCTCAGGTGCCGTCCCGCCACAGGAGACCCCGTCTCAGCGCGCGACCCCCGGCGGTGAAGTACTGGGCGCCGTGGCGAACTTCGGCTGGCAGTCCCTGTTCACCATCGGTCTGGCGTCAATCGCCCTGGGTGTCGTCATCCTGGCGTGGCCGGGTGAGACGCTGCGGGTGGTGGGCGTACTCTTCGGCGCCTTTCTCCTGGTCAGCGGTGTCTTCCAGCTGGCCGCGGCCTTCGGCGCACATGTACCCGGGCACCTGCGGGCACTGCACTTCGTCACGGGCGCGCTCTGCGTGCTGCTCGGGCTCGTCTGCTTCCGGGGCACCCTGGAATCGATCCTGCTGCTCGCCCTCTGGATCGGATTCGGGTGGCTGCTGCGCGGCATCATGATGACGGCGGCCGCCGCGTCCGCCCCGGACATGCCGGCGCGAGGCTGGCAGATCTTCCTGGGCATCACCACCCTGCTGGCGGGCATCGTGCTGATCGTCCTGCCGTTCGGTTCGATCGCCGCGCTCACCCTGGCGACGGCCATCATGGCGATCGTCCTGGGTGTGATCGAGGTGTTCCACGCCATCCAGTTGCGTGTCGAAGCCGGCCGTCTCACCCGGGGCAGCGCCACCGGGCAACGGCGGTCCCTCTTCCACGCGCACCCTCACCCGCAGCACTGAACCTCGGCGCAGTCGTCAGCAGTACCCGGAGTGCAGCGCACCGCGCCGGGAAGGCCGCGCGAGGTCCAGCTCAACGTCCACCCGGCTCGGGAGGCGGTGGGACGTCCTGTCGGGAACGATGAACTCCCCTCCCGCGGGCCGATCCCCATGTCTCGACCGCCGGCGTCTGGCTCCTGACGCCGGCGGGGAGGGTGGAGACCGGGCGCGCAGGGCCGTGCGAGCTGATGCGGCCGTCGGGACCGCCGGAAGAGACCGGGCGCGGACCGATGAGTTCCTTCGTGACGAGCAGTCATGGACCATGGTTGACGCGCCGCGGCCGCAAGTGCGGCCGAAGCTCGCACCAACCCGCTGGGTACGGGACACGAGACACCGAGGAACCTCAGATGCGCACTCTGATCAGCACTGCCTTCATCTCGCTCGACGGCGTCGTGGAGGCCCCGGGCGGCGAGCCCGGCTACCGGAACTCCGGCTGGACCTTCAAGGACATCGAGTTCCTCCCCGAGGCGTTCGACATCAAGGGCCGGGAGCAGAAGGAAGCCACGGCGATGCTGATGGGCCGGACCAGTTACGAGGCGTTCAGCCCGGTGTGGCCGGACATGGAGGACTTCGCCGACTACAAGGTGATGCCGAAGTACGTCGTCTCCACCACCCTCACCGAGGACGACCTGGTGACAGGCTGGGGCGAGACGACGATCCTGCGCTCGCTGGACGACGTCGCCGCCCTGAAGGAGACCGAGGGCGGCCCCATCATCGTCCACGGCAGCGCCGCCCTGAACCAGAGCCTCTCGGACGCCGGCCTGATCGACCGCTATCACCTGCTCGTCTTCCCGCTCCTGCTCGGAGCGGGCAAGCGCCTGTTCAGCGCCACGGACAAGGACACCCAGAAGCTGAAGCTGGTCGAGCACGAGGCGTACGCCAACGGCCTGCAGAAGAACGTGTTCGACGTCGTCCGCTGACAGGGCTCCCGCATGCGCCCGGCCCCCGCCTCATCGGACACGGCACCGCTCGGAAGATCGATGGTTGACGCGCCGTGCCGCGGGGGCGGGGCTGCCGGGTCTGCCTCCGGATCAGGAGCCGTGCTCCGGCTCGGTCGCCTTCTTCGAGTAGGCGTCGTGCCAGGCGGCCTTGGCCCCGGAGTCGCCGATCCGGTAGACGTCCACGACCGCTCCGACCGCGACGGCCAGCGAGAGCACACCGATGACGATGCGCACCGGCAGGGCGGACCAGCGGGTGCCGCGGCCCTGCCCGGGCCCCGCCGGCGCCTGCCGCCCCGCCCACCAGACGACCGCCGCCAGCACGAACAGGCCCAGGGCCCACGGCAGCAACCCGTCACCGAGCTCGGTGTGCCGCCGTACCAGGGCGTCGTCGCCGACGTGCCGCTCCAGCCATTCGCCGGCGTGCGTGGTCAACGGCACGCTGACCAAGGCCGCGAGGGTGAGGGCCGGGAGCAGTACGCCCAGGCGCCGGGCGGCGGCCGGCCACACCGCGGCCGCCACCAGGGCCAGCGCGGAGAGGGGTATCAGCACGACGACCACATGGACGAGCAGCACATGCGCGGGCAGACCGTTGATCAGATTCATCCGGGGGCTCCTGAGGGGGGATGTCGGGCACGCCAGACTGGCACGGTCACCTCTGAGTCACCTCTCAGTCGATCAAGCTCCCGGCCGTCGCTCCCCGCGCACCGACGCCACGGCGGCGCTTCGGCCGCCCTGTGCGAGGGACCACTGCGAGTGACTTCATCCCGGGCCACACTCGCCGGAGCGGCCCGCGCACGCGCCGTCAGCCGCTTCGCCGCGCGGACTGTCGGGGCAGGCGGACCGTGAAGGTCGTGGAGCCCGGTCCGCTCTCCAGAGCCACGCTTCCCCCGTGGGCCTCGGCAACCGCCGCGACGATCGACAGTCCCAGGCCCGATCCGCCGCCGGAAGCGTCCGGGAAGCGGCGGTGTTCGGCTCGGGTGAAGCGCTCGAAGACGGCCGGCTGGACGTCTCGGGGGACGCCGGGGCCGTCGTCGTGGACGGAGAGCAGGACCGAGCCGGCGTCGATCTCCAGCGTCACCGTGACCTTGGTGCCGGCGGGCGTGTGCAGACGGGCGTTGGCCAGCAGGTTGGCCAGCACCTGCTGGAGGCGGTGGGCATCGCCCGGGACGGTCACCGGATCCTCCGGCAGGTCCAGGGTCCAGCGGTGTCCGGGACCGGCCGCGTGGGCGTCGGTGACCGCGTCCAGGACCAGGCGGGTGAGGTCGACGGGGAGGCGCTCCAGAGGCCGGCCGGCGTCCAGACGGGCGAGCAGCAGCAGGTCGTCGACCATCTCGCCCATGCGGGCGGACTCCGCCGAGATACGGTGCAGGGCCCGGGTGATCTGGGGCGACACCGGGCCCGGGTGCAGAAGTGCCAGCTCGGCGTGGCCCCGCACCGAGGCGACCGGAGTCCGCAGCTCGTGGCTGGCGTCGGCGGCGAAGCGGCGTAGCCGCTCCTCGCCGGCGTGCCGCTTGGCCAGGGCGTCCTCGACATGGCCGAGCATGCGGTCGAAGGCCGCGGCGACCCGCTCGACCTCACTGCCCGGATCGGTGTCCCTGGGGTGCGCCGGCAGCGTGACCTCGCCGCTGGCGAGCGGGAGTTCGCTGACCCGGGTGGCGGTGGCGGCGACCCGGCTGAGCGGCCGCAGCGACCATCGCACCCAGAAGGCCCCGGCGACGCCGGTCACCACGAGAGCGAACCCGAAGACGATGCCGGAGACCGCCTCGAGCCGGTGCACCGTGGCCTGGACCGGCTCCAGCGGCAGGCCGACCATCAGGACGTCTCCGTCCCGGCCGGGGGAGGCGACCACCCGGTAGTCGTCCAGGGCGGAGAGGCCGACGGTGTGAGCTCTGCCGTCGGCCGGCACCCGGGCCAGCCGGCCGGCGTCCTGCGCCGTGAGGTCGACGTCCAGGTCCGCCGCGGGGTCGCCCGACTTGATGAGTCCCTTGTTGGTGATCGTGCCGTTCACCAGGCGGGCGCCGAAGGTGCCGGTGGCCTGATGGCGGGTGTCGCCGTACTCGTCACCGTCGTGGTCGTCCGGCACCCCGCCGTGGTGCTCCAGGCTCTCCGGGAACCGGGTGCCGATCTGGGTGAGCTGTTCGTCCAGGCGCTGGGTGAGGAAGCCGTTCAGCTCGACGACCGCCGCCAGGCCCACGGCCGCGCAGCTCACCGCCAGCAGCACCACCAGGCCGACCGTGAGGCGGGCGCGCAGCGTGCGGGGCCGGGGCAGCGGGCGCAGGCGACCGGGGCGAAACGCGCGGATCACCGGGGCACCGGCTTCAGCACATAGCCCGAACCGCGCACCGTGTGGATCATGGGCTCACGGCCCGCGTCCACCTTCTTGCGCAGGTAGGAGATGTAGAGCTCGACCACGTGAGCCCGGCCGCCGAAGTCGTACGACCACACGCGGTCGAGGATCTGCGCCTTGCTGAGCACGCGGCGCGGGTTGCTCATGAGGAAGCGGAGGAGTTCGAACTCGGTCGGGGACAGTTCGAGCGGCTCGCCGGAGCGGGTCACCTCGTGGGCGTCCTCGTCCATCACGAGGTCGCCCACGACCAGGCGCGGTCCGTCGTCCAGCTGCCGGGCCATGCCCGCGCGGCGCAGCAGGCCGCGCAGCCGGGCCACGACCTCCTCCAGGCTGAAGGGCTTGGTCACGTAGTCGTCGCCGCCCGCCGTGATGCCCGCTATGCGGTCCTCGACCGCGTCCCGCGCGGTGAGGAAGAGCACACACACGTCGGGCTTCACCTCGTGCAGACCACGCAGCACCGTGAAGCCGTCCGTGTCCGGGAGCATCACGTCCAGGACGACGGCGTCGGGCAGCAGCTCGCGCGCCGCGGCCAGCGCCGCGGCGCCGTCACCGGCCGCCCGCACCTCCCAGCTCTCGTAGCGCAGGGCGCCCGTGAGCACCTCCGCGAGGTCGGGGTCGTCGTCGACGACGAGGACACGCAGCGCAGTGCCGTCGGGGCGGGTGAGGGCGGGGCGAACGGTACGAGTGGTGTTCATGGCGTCTCCCAGCATCGCCTGTCCTCCGCGCGCCAGGAGCCGTGCCTCCCTCTCAGTTCTCTCTGAGTCCGCCGGATCGGCTGTCGCTCAAAGCTACCTCAGAGCTTCGGCCCGCACAGTGGCCGGGCAGGAGGCAGCGACCGGCACGAGCAGGACGCGAAGGACACGAAGGGCACGACAAGGATGGGACGGCGATCGATGACCACCGTGGATGCCCGGCGGGCTGACCCGCCCGCACCCGCGACCGTACGGCGCTCCACCGGCGTCCTGGTGCAGGCCGTGCTGTGGGGCGCCGCCGCAGCCGTGCTCGCGCTGTGGTGGACCGACACCGGGTCCGTGTCCGGCACGGCCGGCTGGCTGACCGGCGCCGGGCGGATCGCCGGACTGCTGTGCGGCTACGCCTGCGCGGTGCTGGTCGGCCTGATGGCGCGGGTGCCGCTGCTGGAGAGACGAATCGGCTCCGACCGGGTGGCCCGCTGGCACGCCATGGCCGGCCGGTACACGATCTGCCTGCTCGTCGCGCACGTCGCACTGATCCTCGCCGGGTACGCCGCCCAGGACCGGGCCTCCCTCTGGCACGAGACCGTGGACGTCGTCCTGGACTACCCCGACATGCTCAAGGCGACCGCCGGCACAGTGGTCCTCTTCACGGTCGGCATCACCTCGGCCCGGGCCGCGCGCCGCCGTACCGGCTACGAGTTCTGGTACTACGTCCACCTGCTGACCTACGCGGCCGTCTTCCTCGCCTTCTTCCACCAGTTGACCCTGGGCGAGGAGTTCCACGGCAAGCCGGTCGCCACCGCCGTCTGGTACGCGCTGTACCTGGGCGTCGCGGCCCTCGTGCTGTGGTTCCGGATCCTCGTTCCGGTCCGGCTCAACCGGCGCCACCGGCTGCGCGTGGATTCGGTGCACCGGGAGGCGCGGGGCGTGTACTCGGTCGTCGTACGCGGACAGCACCTGGACGAGCTGGGGGCGCGGCCCGGGCAGTTCTTCCGCTGGCGGTTCCTCGGCGCGGGCCTGGGACGGACGTCGACGCCGTACTCCCTGTCCGCGCCGCCGCGCCCGGACCTGCTGCGGATCACGGTCAAGGCGCTCGGTGACCACAGCGCGGCCGTCGCCCGGCTCCGGCCCGGCACCCGGGTGTGGGCCGAGGGACCGTACGGATCGCTGACCGCCGACCGGGCCACGAGCCACCGCTCCCTGCTGATCGCGGCCGGAGTCGGCGTCACGCCACTGCGCGCGCTGTTCGAGACGCTGCCCGGCGAGGTCGCGCTGCTCTACCGGGCGCACTCCGCCGAGGACCTCGCACTGGGCGGGGAGCTGGAGGCGATCGCCCGCCGGCGGGGCGCACGGGTGCTGTACGCCCTCAACGGCCCAGGCGGGGAGCGCCCGCACATCACGGCGGAGACGCTGCGCACCACATTCCCGGGCCTGCGCGGTCACGACGTCTACCTGTGCGGCCCGCACGGCTTCGCCCAGGACGTGTACGGCGCGCTGCGCGCGGCCGGGGTGCCGGACCGCCGTATCCACCACGAGTCGTTCGAGCTGTGAGGTCACACATATGCACCCGCTGAAGAAGAACCGCCCGCTCCGCCGGATCGTGCTGGCCGGTGCGGCCACGGTCTCCGGGATGGTGCTGCTGCTCTCGCTGAAGCCGCACACCAGTCCGCTGCTCGCGACCACGGACGTCGGATCCCCGACGGCATCGAGCAACTCGGCGCCGCCCAGTGGATCGGGCCGCCCGAGCGGTGCCCCTTCGGGCACGCGGACCGGCTCCCGGACCGCCACCGGCGACACCGTGGAGACCCGCTGGGGACCGGTACGGGTGCGGGTGACGGTCAAGGACGGCAGGCTCACGGACGTCACGGCCGTGGACTACCCGCAGGACAACCCGCGTGACCAGGAGATCAACAGCTACGCCCTGCCCCAGCTGCGGCGCGAGGCCCTGGCCGCGCAGAGCGCCCACATCGACATGGTGTCGGGCGCCACGTACACGAGCACCGGCTACCGGCAGTCGCTCCAGTCCGCACTGGATTCCGCGGGCCTCTGAGCCACGCCCGCTCCACGACGCCCGCTCCACGTGACGTCCGCGCCCGCCTCGTCGCGTCAGCCGCCGCCACCGGGACCGACGGGTGCGGCACCGGGCTGCGCGGGCCGGCCTGCCGGGACCGACGGGTGCGTCACCGGGGCTGCGCGGGCCGGCCTGCCGGGACCGACGGGTCAGCCGTGCGCGGAGGCCGTCCCCCGGTGGCCTTGATCGGGCGGAGTGCCCCCGGCGCGGTGGGAACCAGGCGGGTCGGCTTCGCGCCGGTCCACGGGGGAGTGCATGCCCCGCCGCCGATCCGGGCAGGCAGTCATGGCGGAGCGCTGGCCCGACGCGGTCGTTCGCACCGTCGGACGGGGCAGGCCGGGCACGGGTGTGCGTCGGCGTATACCGACGCGTCGGGAAAACCCGGTGGCCGGCGCGGCGGGATGCCGCCGCCGGTGGGCGGATGCACGGGTCGAGCGCCGACAGGAGGTGGTAACCGATGGCTGCGGTCACACCCCGGGGCATGGGCGACCCCGGACTCTTCACGCCGGACTCCGTGACCTGGCAGCTGCACGGCGACCCCATGATGTGGATCGCCGGCGTCCGCGCGCTCTACCTCCAGGCCCTGCACCCGCGCGCGGTCCGCGGCGTCCTGCAGAACTCCGACTTCCGCCGTGACGCCTGGGGCCGGCTGATGCGCACCGCGAACTTCGTCGGCACGACGACGTACGGCACGACCGACGCCGCCGAACGCGCCGGAGCCCGCGTCCGCAAGATCCACGGCATGCTGACGGCGACCGACCCGGACACCGGCGAGCGGTACGGCGTGGGCGAGCCGGACCTGCTGCTGTGGGTGCACTGCGCGGAGATCGACTCCTATCTGCAGGTCCTGCGCCGCTCCGGCTTCCCGCTCAGTGACGCCCAGGCCGACCGGTACATCGCCGAACACCGGGTCAGCGCCCGGCTGGTGGGCCTCGATCCCCGGACGGTGCCGGCCGACAGGGCGGACCTCGCCGCGTACTTCGAACGGGTCCGGCCCGAACTGGCCGCGGGGCCCGAGGCACGCGAGGTGGACGACTTCCTGCTCCGGCCGCCGGTCCACCCCCTGCTGGTGCCGGCACGCGAGGTGCTGTGGCGGCACGTGGCACACCTGGCGTACGCGGCCCTCCCGCCGTACGCCCACCGGTTGTACGGCAGGCCGGCCCCGGACCCCGCGGTCGTCACCCGCAGACTGCGGGCCACGGGCGTCCTGCTGCGTCGCATCCCCGCGCGCGTCCGCTGGCAGCTCCCGCCCCGGCACATCCTGCGTGCCATGGCGAGGCTCGGCCCGCAAGCGCGCCCCGCACCGCACAAGGCCGTCCCGGGCGTGCCGAAGCCGTCTCCCTGATCCGGCGTCCGGCGGTTTCCGGCCCTGGGCGATCTCTGCCCGGGCCGATCTCTGTGCGGGTCGGCCTCTGGCCGCGACGGATCAGTGCGTGTTACCAAGAACCATGTCTGTCGACGAGGGAACCCGCGCGTACGACGCCGTCATCGTGGGTGGCGGTCACAACGGTCTGGTCGCCGCCGCCTACCTGGCCCGGGCCGGCCGGTCCGTGCTGGTACTGGAACGGCTGGACCACACGGGCGGCGCCGCCGTCTCCACCCGCCCGTTCGCCGGTGTCGACGCCCGGCTGTCGCGCTACTCCTACCTCGTCAGCCTGCTCCCGCGGAAGATCGTCAGCGACCTCGGGCTGGACTTCCGGGTGCGCGGCCGCACCGTCTCCTCGTACACCCCCGTGGAGCGGGAGGGACGGCCGACCGGACTCCTCGTCGGCGGCGGCGAGGAGCGCACCCGGGCGGCGTTCGCCCGGCTGACCGGCGGAGAGCGGGAGTACGGGGCCTGGCAGCGTTTCTACGGCATGACCGGCCGAGTAGCCCAGCGTGTCTTCCCGACACTCACCGAGCCCCTGCCGACCCGCGACGAGCTGCGCCGCCGTATCGACGACGAGACCGCCTGGCGGGAGCTGTTCGAGGAACCGATCGGGGTCGCCGTGGAGAAGCGGTTCAGCGACGACCTGGTCCGGGGCGTCGTCCTCACCGACGCCCTGATCGGCACCTTCGCCGACGCCCACGACCCCGGCCTGGCCCAGAACCGCTGCCTCCTCTACCACGTCATCGGCGGCGGATCCGGTGCCTGGGACGTGCCCGTCGGCGGCATGGGCGCCCTCACCGACGCGCTGGCGGCGGCGGCCCGCTCGGCCGGCGCGGTCGTCGCCACCGGCCACGAGGCGGTCCGCATCGACACCGACGGCCGCACCGCCGAGGTCGCCTACCGCACCGCCGACGGCGAGGGTACGGCCGTCGCCCGGCACGTCCTGGTGAACGCCTCCCCGCGCGAACTGGCCGCCCTGACCGGGGACACCCCGCCCGAGCCCGCCGAGGGAGCCCAGCTCAAGGTCAACATGCTGCTCACCCGGCTCCCCAGGCTCCGCGACCCCGACGCCGACCCCCGCGAGGCCTTCGCCGGCACCTTCCACATCGCCGAGGGCTACGAGCAGCTGGCCACCGCCCACGCCCAGGCCGCCGCCGGTGAACTGCCCGCCGCACCGCCCTCGGAGATCTACTGCCACTCCCTGACCGACCCGACCATCCTCGGCCCCGAGCTCGCCGAGCGCGGCTACCAGACGCTCACCCTCTTCGGACTGCACACCCCCGCCCGGCTCTTCGACCGGGACAACGACGGCGTGCGCGCGGAGCTGCTGAAGTCCACCCTCGCCCAGCTGGACGCCCACCTCGCCGAACCGCTCGCCGACTGCCTGGCCACCGACGCCGACGGCCGCCCGTGCATCGAGGCGAAGACCCCGCTCGACCTCGAACGGGACCTGCGGCTGCCCGGCGGCAACATCTTCCACCGGGCCCTGTCGTGGCCGTACGCCGGGCCGGACACGGGCCGCTGGGGCGTGGAGACCCGGCACACCAACGTCCTGCTGTGCGGCGCGGGAGCGGTACGCGGGGGAGGGGTGAGCGGGGTGCCCGGCCACAACGCGGCGATGGCGGTGCTGGAGCGGGACTGAGCGCCGCCCCTGTCTCGTCAGCGGTGGTCGACCGGGGCCTGTCCGCTGCCGTGTCTCGTCAGTGGTGTCAGGGCGGGACTGTCCGCTGTCGTGTGTCGTCAGTGGTGTCAGGGCGGCCCTGTCCGCTGTCGTGTGTCGTCAGTGGTGTCAGGGCGGCCCTGTCCGCTGCCGTGTCTCGTCAGCGGTGCCGGAGCGGGACTGACCGCTGCCCCCGTCCCGTGCGTGACGGCCGCTCCAGGTCCGCTCAGTCGGCCGAGGGCCGCCAGCCCGCCGCCGTGATGCGCGCCCGGTCCGCCGGGCGTGCCCCGTCGAACAGCACCCGGTCGCCCGCCTCGACGCGCAGTGCGTCGACGTAGACACCCCGGCCGGTGTACAGCCGGTCGGTGGTGTACCGCCAGCGCAGGGCCGGCCTGCCGTCGGCCGGCAGCGGCGCGGTCACCTGGTGCCAGACGCGGCCCGACCAGCCCGTGACCGTGCCCGACGGATGGTCCTGGGCATCCTCGCCGTGCCGGGAGGTGCCGAAGGGGACCGGGTGCCAGGTGGCACCGCCGTCCGTGGTGGACTCCAGCACCAGTACGTCGCTCGTGGGCTCGGTGTCCCACCACAGCTCGCAGCGCAGGCGCGCCCGGCCGGCGGAGGTGTCCAGCGCCGGGAGGGCGAGCGTCGCGTCGGTGGCGTTCACCATGCCCGAGAACCAGGCCGTACGGCCGCGCGCGGGACGCACCGGTACCGCGCGGGCCAGGTTGTTCCCGGCGGCGACCCGCGGTGCGGAACCGGAGCGCCAGGTGCGCACCGGATGCACCGAGTTGCCGAGGACGACCAGGAAGGAGTCGGTCGTGGGGTCGAGTACGAGCGAGGTGCCGGTGAAGCCCGTGTGGCCGGCCGTGCGCGGGGTGGCCAGAGCCCCCATGTACCAGTGCTGGTACAGCTCGAAGCCCAGGCCGTGCTCGTCGCCCGGGAAGGCGGTGTTGAAGTCGGTGAACAGGGTCTGCACCGACTCCGGCCGCAGGACCCGGGTCCGGCCGTAACAGCCGCCGTTGAGCAGCGTGCGGCCGAGGACGGCGAGGTCCCACGCACAGGAGAACACCCCCGCGTGTCCGGCCACTCCGCCGAGGCTGAACGCGTTCTCGTCGTGCACCTCGCCCCACACCAGCCCGCGGTCCAGCCCGGACCACGGCCTGCGCGCGTCCTCGGTGGCCGCGATTCCCGGCTTCCAGGAGGCGGGCGGGTTGTAGCGGGTGCGGCGAAGGCCCAGCGGGCCGGTGATCTCCTCGCGGAGGAGGACGTCGAGGGGGCGGCCCGTGATGCGCTCCAGCACCAGCTGAAGGGAGATCAGGTTCAGGTCCGAATAGAGGTACGCGGAGCCGGGCGGGGTGAGCGGCGCCTCGCTCCAGATGAGCTGCAGCTTCGCCTCGCGCGTCGGCGCGTCGTACAGCGGGATCCACGCGCGGAAGCCCGAAGTGTGGGTGAGGAGTTGACGGATCGTCACGTCCTGCTTGCCGGCGGCGCCGAACTCCGGGAGATAGGCGGCGACCCTCCCCTCCAGCGCCAGCGCGCCCCGCTCCATCTGCTGCACGGCGAGCAGCGAGGTGAACAGTTTGGAGACGGAGGCCAGGTCGAAGACGGTGTCCCGGGTCATCGGGAGCCGGCGGTCGGGCGGCAACTCCACGCCCGTGTCGGTCTTCTCGTCGTAGGCGGAGTAGCGCACCGCCATCCCGATCGGCTCGTGCAGGGCCACCGTGCCGCCGCGTCCGGCGAGCAGGACGGCGCCCGCGTACCAGGGGTGGCTCGGCGAAGGGCCGAGGAACGCCTCGGCGTCCGCGACGAGTTGCCGCAGATGCTCCGCGAGCAGCCCGGCGCGCTCCGGTGTGCCGTGGCGCAGGGTGGGCCGCCCCGAGGCAGGCGTCGCGCCGCCCCCGGAACGTGGGGCGGCCGCACCCGCCGGCAGCGTGCCACCCGGACCCGCCGGCAGCGCGGCGGCCGGGCCTGCGGGCAGTGCGGCGAGGGCCAGGGCGCCGCCCGACGCCAGCGAGCCCGCCATGAGCCGGCGCCGCGTCGGCCCGCTCGCCCCTCCGTCCGTCAGTCCGTCCGTCATCGTGCGGCCTCCCGCCTGAAAGTAACTTCCGGGGCTTGCCCTGTACCGTGAAACTTTCCTGTCAGGCGGAGGGTGTGTCAACGGGGCACGTGAGGTCCGACAGAATCTGACGGACTATCAGAAAAGCTCTTCCGTCGTTCGGGTGACTGCGGCATCCTGCGCCCATGCAGACGGAGCTGAGCAAGCGCCTGGGAATCGAGCACGCCGTCTTCGGCTTCACCCCCTTCCCGGCCGTGGCCGCGGCCATCAGCCGGGCCGGCGGTTTCGGCGTGCTCGGCGCGGTCCGCTACACCGCCCCCGACGACCTCGAGCGCGACCTCGACTGGCTCGACGCGCACGCCGGGGGCCGCCCCTACGGGCTGGACGTGGTCATGCCGGCCAAGCAGGCCGCGGCCACGGGGGACCGGGCGCTGTCCGAGGCGGACGTCGAGGCGATGATCCCCGCGGAACACCGGCGGTTCGTCCGGGACACCCTGGCCGGGTTCGGCGTGCCGGAGCTGGCCGAGGGCGAGGCGTCCGGGTGGCGCATCACCGGCTGGCTGGAGCAGGTCGCCCGCACCCAGCTCGACGTCGCCTTCGGCTACCCGATCCGGCTGCTCGCCAACGCCCTGGGGTCACCGCCCGCCGACGTCGTCGCCCGCGCCCACGACCGGGGCGTCCTGGTGGCCGCTCTCGCGGGCAGCGCCCGGCACGCCCGCAAGCATCAACAGGCGGGCCTCGACGTCGTGGTGGCCCAGGGCTACGAGGCCGGCGGGCACACCGGCGAGATCGCCTCCATGGTGCTCACCCCCGAGGTGGTGGAGGCCCTCGACCCGCTGCCCGTGCTCGCCGCGGGCGGCATCGGCAGCGGCCGGCAGGTGGCGGCCGCCCTCGCCCTCGGTGCCCAAGGTGTGTGGCTGGGCTCCATATGGCTGACCACCACAGAAGCCGATCTCCACTCGCCCGCCCTCACCCGCAAGCTGCTCGCCGCGGGCTCCGGCGACACCGTCCGCTCCCGCGCCCTGACCGGCAAGCCCGCACGCCAGCTCCGAACCGAGTGGACCGACGCCTGGGACGATCCGGCGGGACCCGGCACCCTGCCGATGCCCCTGCAGGGCCTGCTGGTCGCCGACGCGGTCTCCCGCATCCAGAAGTACGAGGTCGAGCCGCTGCTCGGCACCCCCGTCGGCCAGATCGTCGGCCGGATGACCAGCGAACGCAGCGTCCGGGCCGTCTTCGACGACCTCACCCGCGGCTTCGAGGAGGCCGTGGACCGCATCAACCGCATCGCCGGAAGGAGCGGCCAGTCGTGAGCACACCCCCCGCCGGTTTCTGGGCCCAGGCCGCCCAGGACCCCCACCGCACCGTCCTCGTCGCCCCCGACGGGGAGGAATGGACCGCCGGGCGCCTGCACGCCGCCGCCAACCGGCTCGTCCACGGGCTGCGCGCGGCCGGACTGGAGCGCGGCGACGCGTTCGCCGTCGTCCTGCCCAACGGCGTCGAGTTCCTCGCCGCCTACCTCGCCGCCGGCCAGGCCGGTCTCTACCTCGTCCCCGTCAACCACCATCTCGTCGGCCCGGAGATCGCCTGGATCGTCGCCGACTCCGGTGCCAAGGTGCTCATCGCGCACGAGCGGTACGCCGCCGCCGCGCGCGCCGCCGCCGACGAGGCGGGGCTCCCGGCCGGCCACCGCTACGCGGTCGGACCGGCCGACGGCTTCCGGCCGTACGCCCACCTCCTCGACGGACAGCCGGAGTCCGCGCCGGCCGGCCGCGAACTCGGCTGGGTCATGAACTACACCTCCGGTACGACCGGACGCCCGCGCGGCATCCGCCGCCCGCTGTCCGGCCGGCCCCCCGAAGAGGCCCACCTCGGCGGCTTCCTCGGCATCTTCGGCATCAGGCCGTTCGGCGACGGCGTCCACCTGGTCTGCTCCCCGCTCTACCACACGGCCGTGCTGCAGTTCGCCGGCGCGTCCCTGCACATCGGCCACCGCCTGGTGCTGATGGACCGGTGGACGCCCGAGGAGATGCTCCGGCTCATCGACCGCCACCACTGCACGCACACCCATATGGTCCCCACCCAGTTCCACCGCCTGCTGGCTCTCCCGGAGGAGGTGAAGGCGCGCTACGACGTCTCGTCCATGCGGCACGCCATCCACGGCGCCGCCCCCTGCCCGGACCACGTGAAACGGGCCATGATCGACTGGTGGGGGCACAGCGTGGAGGAGTACTACGCGGCCAGCGAAGGCGGCGGCGCCTTCGCCACCGCCGAGGACTGGCTGAAGAAGCCCGGCACCGTCGGCAAGGCCTGGCCCATCAGCGAACTCGCGGTCTTCGACGACGACGGCGAACGGCTGCCGCCCGGCCGGCTCGGTACGGTCTACATGAGGATGAACACCGGCGGCTTCGCCTACCACAAGGACGCGGACAAGACCCGCAGGAACCGGATCGGCGACTTCTTCACCGTCGGCGACCTCGGCTACCTCGACGAGGACGGCTACCTCTTCCTCCGCGACCGCAAGATCGACATGATCATCTCCGGTGGGGTCAACATCTACCCCGCCGAGATCGAGGCCGTGCTCCTGTCCCATCCGGCCGTCGCCGACGCCGCCGTCTTCGGCATCCCGCACGACGACTGGGGCGAGCAGGTCAAGGCCGTCGTCGAACCGGCGCCCGGCCACGAGCCGGGTCCGGCCCTCGCCACCGCCCTCCTCGGCCACTGCGCCGAACGGCTCGCCGGCTACAAGCGGCCCAGGAGCGTCGACTTCGTCGCCGAGATGCCCCGGGACCCCAACGGCAAGCTCTACAAGCGGCGGCTGCGCGCACCCTACTGGGAGGGGCGCACCCGGCAGGTGTGACGGCCGTCCGGGACGCTTGACCGGTACGTCCGGTGGGCCGCAGGATCGGCTGTCATGAAGCAGGCACACGGCAGCACCGTCGACGGGGTCCTGCGGCGCAGTGCCCGGCGCACCCCGGCCCGCGTCGCGGTGGAGTACGGCGAGCGCAGATGGACGTACGAGGAGCTCGACGACGCCGTCTCCCGCGCGGCCGCGGTCCTGCTCGCGCAGGGCCTCACGCCCGGCGACCGGGTCGCCGCCTACGGCCACAACTCCGACGCCTACCTGATCGGTTTCCTCGCCTGCGCCCGCGCGGGCCTGGTCCATGTGCCGGTCAACCAGAACCTCACCGGGGACGACCTGGCCTACATCGTCGGCCAGTCCGGCAGCACGCTGGTGCTCGCCGACCCCGAACTCGCCGGCCGGCTCCCGCACGGCCCACGCGTGCTGCCGCTGCGGAACTCGGCGGGCTCCCTCCTCGACCGGTTGCCGGACGCGCCGCCGTACGACGGACCCGAGCCGCGCACCGAGGACCTGGTGCAGTTGCTGTACACCTCCGGCACGACCGCCCTGCCCAAGGGCGCGATGATGACCCACCGTGCGCTGGTGCACGAGTACTTGAGCGCCATCACCGCGCTCGACCTGAGCGCCGGCGACCGGCCGGTGCACGCGCTGCCGCTGTACCACTCCGCGCAGATGCACGTGTTCCTGCTGCCCTACCTCGCGGTCGGCGCGACCAACGTCGTCCTGGACGCGCCGGACGGGGACCGGCTCTTCGATCTCGTCGAGGCCGGCCGGGTGGACAGCCTGTTCGCGCCGCCGACGGTGTGGATCGGCCTGGCGAACCGGCCCGACTTCGCCACCCGCGACCTGAGCGGCCTGCGCAAGGCGTACTACGGCGCGTCCGTCATGCCCGTGCCCGTCCTGGAGCGGCTGCGCGAACGCCTGCCGGGCCTCGCCTTCTACAACTGCTTCGGCCAGAGCGAGATCGGCCCGCTGGCCACGGTGCTCGGTCCTGACGAACACGAGGGCCGGCTGGACTCGTGCGGCCGGACCGTGCTGTTCGTGGACGCCCGGGTCGTGGACGACAAGGGCGAGAACGTCCCCGACGGTGTGCCGGGCGAAATCGTCTACCGCTCACCGCAGTTGTGCGAGGGCTACTGGGACCGGCCCGAGGAGACGGCCGAGGCGTTCCGGGACGGCTGGTTCCACTCGGGCGACCTCGCGGTGCGCGACGCCGACGGCTACCTCACGGTCGTCGACCGGGTGAAGGACGTCATCAACTCCGGTGGCGTGCTGATCGCCTCCCGCCAGGTCGAGGACGCCCTGTACACGCACGAGGCCGTGGCGGAGGCCGCCGTGGTCGGGCTGCCCGACGAACGGTGGATCGAGATGGTCACGGCGGTCGTCGTCCCGCGCGCCGAGGTGACGGAGGATCAGCTGATCGCCCATGTGAAGGAGAAGCTCGCCGCCTTCAAGGCCCCCAAGCGGGTGCTGTTCGTGGACCGGCTGCCCCGCAACGCCAGCGGGAAGATCCTCAAGCGCGAGCTGCGGGACCGCTTCGGCGGTTAGGCCGTGCGGCGGCTACCGGCCCGTCCACCGGGCCGGACCGCGTCGGCCGGCACCCGCGTCCGGCCGTCAACGGGCGGGCGCGTGGGTGCCGGGGCGCCGACGGGGCCTGCCTGGACGGCCCTTGTGGCAGTGCGTCGTCACCGTGTCACCGGTCTGTGACAACGGTGTCGTGAACCGATGACGCCGGTAACCCCTCGGTACGCAGCCGCTTCTCATGGAGCGAGCACGTACCGGGGAGCCGAGACCGCTTCGGCTTCGACCACCACTGGATAGCAAGGGGCCTTTCATGTCCGGCAACCGTCGCAAGGCATTTCTCGTCTCCGCAGCCCTCGCAGGCAGCGCCCTGCTGCTGACGGCATGTCAGGACTCGGACTCCGGCTCCGCGCCGAGCCCTTCGTCCGCCGCGTCGGACGGCACGGCGGTCACCCCGTCCGGCTCGTCGACCACGGGCAGCACCCAGGGCGGCACGCACGGCGGCGGGAAGGACTCCGCGGGGAAGGACTCCTCCGGGACGGGTTCCGGCGGGCAGGGCACGGCCGCCGGGACCGGCTCCGGCCAGGGCGGCAGGCCCGGCAGGTGCCGCACCGGCGACCTGAAGATCACGGCGACGGACAACACCATCGCCGGCGACCCCGACGGCACCGTCACGGTGCAGCTGCGCAACGGCGGCGGCCGGGACTGCGCGATGTCCGGGTACGCGGGCGTCGACCTGAGGACGAGCGCGGGGTCGCTGTCCGCGCGGCGCACCGGTCAGCGGGCCGACCCGGTCGTGCTCAAGAGCGGGCAGTCGGTGGCCTTCGGCGTCAACTACCCGCTCAACACGTCGGGCGGATCGGGCGTCCGTGTCACGGCGCTGCTGGTGACCCCGCCGAACGAGACGAGGACGGTCACCCTCCGCTGGCCCGGCGCCGGGACGCTGCCCGTCACGGACGGCACCGGCTCCGCGGTGAAGGTCGGTCCGGTCGGCAGCGCCGGGCAGGGCGGCTGACCCGCACGTCCCGCGGCTCACGCGCCGCCGCGGCGGGTCCACCGTCCTGAACGCCGGTCGGGGCGGCTGGACCCGCACGTCCGGGGAAGGCTGACGGGGCTCGGGCGCTACCGCGGGCGCAGGTCCACGATCCTGCGGATCTTGCCCACCGAGCGCTCCAGCGACTCGGGCTCCACGATCTCCACGTCGACGGACACGCCGATGCCGTTCTTGACGGCCGCGACGATGGACCGGGCCGCCTCCGCCCGCACCTCCGGTGTCGCCCCCGCACGGGCCTCGGCCCGGACGGTCAGCGCGTCTAGGCGGCCCTGACGGGTCAGGCGCAGCTGGAAGTGCGGTGCCACACCGGGTGTACGCAGTACGATCTCCTCGATCTGGGTCGGGAACAGGTTGACCCCGCGCAGGATCACCAGGTCGTCGCTGCGGCCGGTGACCTTCTCCATCCGCCGGAACACCCGGGCCGTGCCGGGCAGCAGCCGGGTCAGGTCCCGGGTCCGGTAGCGGACGATCGGCATGGCCTCCTTGGTCAGCGAGGTGAACACCAGCTCGCCCCGCTCGCCCTCCGGCAGCACCTTGCCCGTGATCGGATCGACCACCTCCGGATAGAAGTGGTCCTCCCACACCGTCAGTCCGTCCTTGGTCTCCACACACTCCTGGGCCACACCCGGACCGATCACTTCGGACAGGCCGTAGATGTCCACGGCGTCGATCGCGAACCGCTCCTCGATCTCGCCGCGCATCTGCTCGGTCCACGGCTCGGCCCCGAAGACGCCCACCCGTAGCGAGGTGCCGCGCGGGTCCACGCCCTGCCGTTCGAACTCGTCCAGCAGCGTGAGCATGTACGAGGGGGTCACCATGATGACGGACGGTTCGAGGTCCAGGATCAGCTGCACCTGACGTGCCGTCATGCCGCCGGACGCGGGGACGACCGTACAGCCCAGGCGCTCGGCACCGTAGTGGGCGCCCAGGCCACCGGTGAACAGTCCATAGCCGTAGGCCACATGCACGATGTCACCGGGTCGCCCGCCGGCCGCCCGGATCGACCGGGCCACCATGTCGGCCCACATGGACAGGTCGTTGTCCGTGTAGCCGACCAGGGTGGGGCGTCCCGTGGTGCCGCTGGAGGCGTGCAGTCTGCGGATCCGCTCCCGGGGCACGGCGAACATGCCGTACGGGTAGTTGTCCCGCAGGTCGGCCTTGGCCGTGAACGGGAAACGGGCCAGATCCGCGAGCGAGCGGCAGTCCTCCGGGCGGACGCCGGCCTTGTCGAACGACTCACGGTAGAACGGCACATGGTCGTAGGCGTGCCGCAGCGAGGCGCGCAGCCGCTCCAGCTGGAGCGCGCGCAGCTCCTCCGGCCCGAGCCGTTCGCCCGCGTCGAGCAGCTCCCTCGCATCCGTCATGGAGACGTCTCCCTCGTACGGCCGCACATTCCGGACGACCGATCATTCGGTCGTGCTGTTCGGGGCCAGTAACGCAGGCCACGCGCCCACAGGCAAGAGCGCGCGCAGATTTTCCGGGTGCGGGCCGCCCCCCGAGAGCGGGCGCCGGGGCGGAACGGCCGTGTCCGAGGCCGGAAAACCGTTGCACGCCGGCCGGGGCCGCCCCGATGATCGACCGCATGCCGACCTTCACCGCCGCCGACGGCACCCGGCTCGCCTACCACCTGCGGGGCGAGGGCGAGACCCTGGCCGTCCTGCCCGGCGGCCCGATGCGCGCCTCCGCCTACCTCGGGGACCTCGGCGGGCTGACCGCGCACCGCCGGCTCGCCCTGCTCGACCTGCGGGGCACCGGTGACTCCGCGACGCCGGCGGACGCGGCGACGTACCGCTGCGACCGGATGGTCGAGGACGTGGAAGCCTGGCGCTCCCACATGGGGCTCCAGCGGATGGACCTGCTCGCGCACTCGGCCGGCGCCGCCCTGGCGACCCTGTACGCGGCCCGCTACCCGCAGCGCGTACGGCGGCTCCTGCTCGTCACCCCCAACCCGTCGGCCCTCGGCCTGCGGGCGACCCCGCAGGACCGTCTGGCGGCGGCGGCACTGCGCACGGACGAACCGTGGTTCGCCGACGCGTTCCCCGCCTTCCGGACCTGGCTCGCGGGGGACGCCGACTTCGACGACGTCTTCCTGCCGTTCTTCTACGGCCGCTGGGACGACACCGCCCGGGCGCACGCGGAGGCCGAGGCCGAGCAGACCAACGACGACGCGGGCGCGCACTACTTCGCCGACGGCGCCTTCACCCCGGACGCGACCCGCGCCGCCCTCGCCGCCTTGAGAGCCCCCGTCCTCGTGCACGCGGGCGAAGTCGACGGCGGCCCACGCCCCGACCTCGCCCGGCGTGCCGCCCGGGCCTTCCCCGGCGCCGAGTTCGCGGTCCAGCCCGGCGCCGGACACTACCCGTGGCTGGACGACCCGCAGTGGTTTCTCAGCCGTGCGCTCGCCTTCCTGGACAGGCCCGCGGACCCCGTTCTGCCGTAGGCGTATCGGGCGGCCCGGCAGCGGACCGCGCGGCTAGTGTGCCGGCATGGACACCGCAGCCCCGCACGCCGTCGAGGCGAACGGAATCACCCTGGCCTGTCGCGTCTGGGGCCCGGCGGACGCCCCGCCCGTCGTGCTGCTGCACTGCCGGGGCGCCGACGGCGCGGACTGGACGCAGATCGCCGAACGGCTGGCGGCGCCACCGCGGCCGCGCCGGGTGTACGCCCCGGACCTGCGCGGCCACGGACACAGCGACTGGTCCGGGGACTACTCGGCCCGGACGATGAGCGAAGATGTCCGCGCGCTGCTGGCCGCCCTCGGACTCGGCGGTGCCGACGTCGTGGGGCATTCGCTCGGCGGCCTCGTCGCCTATGTCCTCGCGCAGCGGCATCCCGGTGCCGTGCGCCGTCTGGTGCTGGAGGACGTGTGCGCTCCCGTGCCGCTCGACCCGCCCCGGCCACCCGCCGAACGCCCCGACGGCGAGCTGCCGTTCGACTGGGCGATGGTGCGGGCCACCGACGAAGAGCGCAACGCGCCCGATCCGGTGTGGTGGGAGCACATGGACCGGATCACCATGCCCACGCTGGTCATCGCGGGCGGCCCCACCAGCCTCATCCCGCAGGATCAGGTCGCCCGGCTCGCGGAACTGATCCCGGGCGCCCGGCTGGTCACCCTCGATGCCGGGCATCTCGTCCACGAGGCCCGGCCCGAGGAGTTCCTCGCCGTGCTGGAGGCGTTCCTCGCCGAGTGACAACTCGCGCCGCCTGACGTACGGCAGGGACCATGCCCCGGCAGGCCCGGCAGGCCCGGCAGGCCCGGCAGGCCCGGCAGGCCCGGCAGGCCCGGCAGGCCCGGCAGGCCCGGCAGGCCCGGCAGGCCCGGCAGGCCGGGC
>NZ_JBEOTD010000032.1:0-106447 GCF_040426375.1 Streptomyces sp. NPDC096012 | reverse complement strand
AGGCCCGTCCCTTCAGATGGACCAAGACCGCGGACCAGATCATCGACCGCATCTGCCGCTACTGCGACAGGATCTCCGGACCAGCTCACTAGCGGCCCGCCACCGCCTGTTTGATCAGCGTCTTGCCGAAGTCCCACATCAGGCCGCCGCCGCTGTGCGCGTCGTCCATCACGGCGGTGAAGGCCTCCACGAACCGGTCCACGTCCGCCTCGTCGATGATCAGCGGCGGGATGAGCTTGATCACCTCCAGGTGGTCGCCGGAGACCTGGGTGAGGATCCGGTGCCGCTGGAGCAGCGGTACGACCACCATCTGCGCGAACAGGCCCTTGCGGGCGGTCTGGAGCATGGTCCAGCGACTGCGCAGCCCCAGCGACGACGGCCTGCCGAACTCGATGCCGATCATCAGGCCCCGGCCGCGGACGTCGGCGAGCAGTTCGTAGGTGTCGATCAGCGCCGTCAGCCGTGACTTCAGCAGGTCGCCGGTCCTGCGCACCCCGGCGACGATCTGTTCGTTCTCCATGACCGACAGCACGGCCAGGCCGCACGCCATCGCCTGGGCGTTGGAACCGAAGCTGGCCGAGTGGACCAGTACACGGTCCATGGACGAGTAGACCTTCTTGAAGATCCAGTCCTTGCCGAGGGTGGCGCCGACCGGTACGTAACCGCCGGACAGGGCCTTGGCCACGCACACGAGGTCCGGTTCCACACCGTCCTCGTGCTGGTAGGCGTAGAAATCGCCGGTACGGCCGAGTCCGGTCTGCACCTCGTCGGCGATGAGCAGCGCCTTGTGCCGGTGCAGCAGCTCCTGGGCGGCGCGCAGATAGCCGGGCGGTGCCTCGTGCACGCCCTTGCCCTGGATCGGCTCGACGATGAGAGCGGCGACGTCGCCCTTCCTCAACTCCCTTGCGAGGGCGTCGAGATCACCGAGGGGGACGGCGGTGTCGGGCAGCAGCGGGGCGAACCCGTCGCGGAAGCCGCCCTCGCCGTTGACCGAGAGCGAGCCGGTGGTCAGGCCGTGGAAGGCGTGGTCGCAGTAGAGGACCCGCGGCTTGCCGGTGGCGTACCGGGCGAACTTCAGGGCCGTCTCGACGGCCTCGGTGCCGCTGTTGCCGAAGAACACCCGGTCCAGGTGCGGGCTGTGGGCGAGCAGCCGTTCCGCGAGCAGGCCCGGCAGCGGCTGGCAGTCGAACCGGGTGAGGTCGGCGAGGTCGAGGTCGAGGACGTCGTGCAGCGCCTTGCGGACGACCGGGTGATGGCGGCCGAGGCCCATCACGCCGAACCCGGCGAGCATGTCGAGGTGGTCGTTGCCCTCCGCGTCGAAGAAGTGGGCGCCCTCCGCGCGCTCGTAGACCCGGTCGAAGCCGATGGTGTGCAGCATGCGCGGGAGCTGCGCGTTGAGGTACTTCGTGTGCAGCTCGTAGCGCTCGGCTCCGCGCTCGGCGAGCAGGGCGCCGAGGTCGAACTCGGTGGTCATGCGTTCTCCTTGGCTGTGCCGTCCGCGTCCTTGACGGCCAGGCTCGCGCTGATCCGCCCGGCGATCTCGACGGGCGTGAGGCCGATGTCGGCCAGTACCTCGCCGCGCTTGGCGTGCGCGAGGAACTGCTCCGGGATCCCGAACCGCCGTACCGGCACGTCCACGTCGGCGTCGCCGAGGGCCAGCGCGACGGCCGAACCGACGCCCGCGGCGCGGCTGTTGTCCTCCACCACGGCCACCAGCCGGTGTGCGGCGGCCAGGCCGGGCAGGGCGGGGTCGACGGGCTTGACCCAGCGCGGGTCGACCACCGTGCAGCCGATCCCGCGGGCCTGCAGCAGCTCGGCGGCCTGCAGGCACACCGGTGCCATCACGCCGACGGCCACCAGCAGCACCTCGGGGCGCACGGCGCGGTGCAGGACGTCCATCCCGCCCACGTGGTCGACGGCCGGGATCCGCGGGCCGACGGACTCCTTCGGGAAGCGGACCATGGTGGGCGCGTCGTCCACGGCGACGGCCTCGCGCAGCTGGGCGCGCAGCTGGGCGTCGTCGCGCGGGGCGGCGATCCGCAGGCCGGGCACGACCTGGAGGAGCGACATGTCCCACATGCCGTTGTGGGACGCGCCGTCCACGCCGGTGACACCCGCCCGGTCCAGCACGAAGGTCACCCCGCAGCGGTGCAGGGCCACGTCCATCAGCAGCTGGTCGAAGGCGCGGTTGAGGAAGGTGGCGTACACGGCGACGACCGGGTGCAGGCCGCCGGTCGCGAGGCCGGCCGCGGAGACGGCCGCGTGCTGCTCGGCGATGCCCACGTCCCACACCCGGTCGGGGAAGCGCTCGGCGAATCGGCCCAGACCCACCGGGTGCAGCATGGCCGCAGTGATGGCCACGACGTCCTGCCGCTCCTGACCGATGCGCACCATCTCGTCGCCGAACATGGAGGTCCAGGAGGGCCCGCTGGAGGCCGCGAGGGGGGCGCAGGTGAGCGGGTCCATCACGCCGACGGTGTGGAAGTGGTCCTCCTCGTGGGCGAGGGCGGGCTCGTAGCCGCGGCCCTTCTCCGTGAGGCAGTGCACCAGGACCGGGCCGTGGAAGCGTTTCGCCCGGCGCAGCGCGGACTCGACGGCGCCGATGTCATGGCCGTCGATCGGACCGACGTACTTGAGCCCCAGGTCCTCGAACATGCCCTGCGGGGCGAAGGCGTCCTTGAAGCCCTTCTTGGCGCCGTGCAGGGACTCGTAGACCGTGCTGCCGACGACCGGGGTCCGCAGCAGCACGTCCTTGCCCCAGGCCAGGAACCTCTCGTAGCCGTCCGTCGTGCGCAGGGTGGCCAGGTGGTTCGCCAGGCCGCCGATGGTCGGGGAGTACGACCGCTCGTTGTCGTTGACGACGATGATCAGCGGCCGGTCCCTGGCCGCCGCGATGTTGTTGAGCGCCTCCCAGGCCATGCCGCCGGTCAGCGCGCCGTCCCCGATGACCGCGACGACGTGCCCCTCCTCCCCCCGCACCTGGTTGGCCTTGGCGAGACCGTCGGCCCAGCCGAGCGCGGTGGAGGCGTGGCTGTTCTCGATGACGTCGTGCTCGGACTCCTCGCGCGAGGGGTAGCCGGACAGGCCGCCCTTGCCGCGCAGCTTGGAGAAGTCCTGACGGCCGGTCAGCAGTTTGTGTACGTAGCTCTGGTGGCCGGTGTCCCACAGGATGCGGTCGACCGGTGACTCGAAGACCCGGTGGAGCGCGACGGACAGTTCCACCACCCCCAGATTGGGTCCGAGGTGACCGCCGGTTCTCGCCACCGCGTGCACCAGGAACTCACGTATCTCGGCGGACAGTTCCACGAGTTCCGCCTCGGACAGCGCCTTCAGGTCGTGTGGTCCGCGGATCGTCTCCAGAATGGTCACGCTCGGGCCCCCTCTCGGTCCGTGCCTTGCCTCAACCCACTTGTCCTGCCGGGCCCCTCCGCTCGGCGCGCTTTTCGGCCTCCCCGGCCGCCACCGGCCCGTCGTGGATCGACCGCGGCCGACGCCGCGGCGCCACGGGACGGGCCGGCGCCCCGGGAACGCCCGGGGCGACGGCGGTCGTCGGGTCAGTCCCGGTTGCCCGAAACGGTCTCGCGCAGGGCCCGCAGCGACTCCTTCAGGGAGCCCATGGTGGCGAGGACGGCGGTGGGCTCGTAGCCGCAGTGCGCCATGCAGTTGTCGCAGCGCGGGTCCTTGCCGCGGCCGTACTTGTCCCAGTCGGTCTCCTCGACGAGCTCGCGGTACGTCGGCACGTAGCCGTCGCTCATCAGGTAGCAGGGGCGCTGCCAGCCGAAGAGCGAGTAGTTCGGGATCGCCCAGGCCGTGCACGGGAAGTCGACCTTGCCCTCGAGGAAGTCCAGGAAGAGCGGGGAATGGTTGAGCCGCCACTTCCTGCGGTTGCCGCCCGCGAAGGCCTTCTTGAACAGCTCGCGGGTCTGCTCCACGCCCAGGAAGTGATCCTGGTCGGGCGCCTTCTCGTAGGCGTAGGCGGGCGAGATCATCATCTCGTCGACCTTGAGGTCGTCGTTGAGGAAGTTGAGCACCTCGATGATGGTCTGCGGGGTGTCGGTGTTGAAGAAGGTGGAGTTGGTGGTCACCCGGAAGCCGCGCCGCTGAGCCTCCTTGATCGCCTCCACCGCCTCGTCGAACACGCCCTCCTTGGCGACGGACTCGTCGTGCCGCTCGCGCAGCCCGTCGATGTGCACGGCGAAGGCGAAGTAGGGCGAGGGCTTGAACATGTCGATCTTCTTGCGCAGCAGCATCGCGTTGGTGCACAGGAAGACGAACTTCCGTTTCGCCACCAGCTGGCGCACGATCTCGTCGATCTGAGGGTGCATCAAGGGTTCGCCGCCGGCGATGGAGACCATCGGCGCACCGGACTCCAGCACCGCTCCCACGGCCTGGGCGACCGGCATGCGCTGCTTGAGCACACCGGCCGGGTGCTGGATCTTGCCGCACCCCTCGCACTTGAGGTTGCAGGCGAACAGCGGCTCCAGTTCGACGATGAGCGGGAACTTGTCCCGCTTGCGGAGCTTCTGTTCGGCCAAATAAGTAGCGACCTTGATGGACTGACGCAACGGCATGGCCATCTGGCTCACCTCCGGGGGAGCAACAAAGAACGGTGCCATTCGAGGAATGCAGGAAGTACGGAACGAAGAACACGGAAGGCTGATATTCCACCGCGGACCGTGCCGATCCGGACCAGCTCGTGTTCAGGAGCGTCCACCACCACCCGTACGGCCGCAGCCGTGCGGACGCCCGCGCGGACGGCGGCCAGGAGCGTGGCCGCCGACTCCATGTCGACCGCGATCGCGCCGGTCGCACGCAGGCCGGCCCGCTCCGCGCCCCGGACCACGTGGTCGGAGCCGGTGAGCGGGCCGGTGTGGACGGTGCGTCCGGGCAGGACGCGGGTGAGTTCCCTGACCAGCAGACCGGAACCCGTGCACGGGACGGTCCCCCGCGGGTCCCGGGTCTCCTCGGCGACGACCAGGTCGCCGGGGTGCATGCCGGGGGCGAGGCCGGCGCAGAAGCCGGTGGCCAGTACGGCGGCTCCGGCGAGGGCCGGGACCGCCAGCCGGCCGGTGATGGATCGTTCCGCCGCCCGGGGGCCCATACCCGTGCGGACGACGGTGTAGGGCCCGCCGGCTCCGCCGCGGTCGCCGGTGCGCAGGGCGAGGTGCTCGATGCCGAGCGCACAGGCGACCAGCAGCGGGGCCGGGACGGGCTGCTTGCTCAAGTCAGCTCCTCTCCGCCTTCGCCGGCGTCTTCTCGGCCTTGGCGAGCAGGTTGCGCTCGAACGGGTCGCCGTGCAGGTACCGGCCGAGCGCGGTGAGCGGGAACACCTGCCGGTACAGGTGGTAGTTGATGGAGAAGTCCCAGGGGAAGCCGGTGCCGGTGAAGTACGGCTCGTCCCAGGAGCCGTCCGCACGCTGGGTCTCGGCCAGCCACCGGATCCCGCGCTCGACGGCCTTGGAGCCCTTCTCCCCCGCCGCGAGCAGGGCCATCAGCGCCCACCCGGTCTGCGAGGCGGTGGAGGCACCGCGGCCGCTCCACTCCTTGACGTGCCGGTAGGAGCGCAGGTCCTCGCCCCAGCCGCCGTCGTCGTTCTGCACGCTCTCCAGCCAGGTCACCGCTCGCCGGATCGCCGGGTGGGAGCCGGGCAGGCCGGCAGCGGTGAGTGCGGGCACCACCGAGCCCGTGCCGTAGATGTAGTTGACCCCCCAGCGGCCGAACCACGAGCCGTCCGGCTCCTGTTCGGCGAGCAGCCAGTCGATGCCGCGCCGGGTGCGCGGGTCGGGGGCGAGGCCCTCGGCGGCGAGCATCTCGACCACGTGCGCGGTGACGTCCGCGGACGGCGGGTCGATCACCTCGCCGAAGTCGCAGAACGGCAGCCGGTTGGGGAACGGGCTGGTGTTGTCGACGTCGAAGGCGCCCCATGCGCCGTTCTTCGACTGCATCCCCAGGTTCCAGCGCACCGCCCGGCCGATGGACCGGTCGACGCGCTCGGGGTCGTGGTGCCTGACCCGGCGCAGCGCGAGGGCGACCTCGGCGGTGTCGTCGATGTCCGGGTAGTTGTCGTTGTGGAACTCGAACGCCCAGCCGCCGGGCGGGAGTCCGGGCCGCTTCACGGACCAGTCACCGGGGCGGACGATCTCCTCGCCGAGCATCCAGTCGGCCGCCTTGACCAGTTGCGGATGGTCGGTGGGCAGACCGGCGTCGACGAGTGCGATGGTGGCGAGGCAGGTGTCCCAGACCGGGGACTGGCAGGCCTCGATCATCCGGGCCCCGTCCTCGCGCCAGACGGCGAAACGGTCCAGCGAGGCGAGGCCCTCGCGCAGCACCGGGTGCTCGAGGTCGTAGCCGAGCAGGTACAGGGCGATGACCGAGTACACGGCCGGGGGCTGGATGCCGCCCCAGCAGCCGTCGTTCTCCTGCCGTTCGATGATCCAGCGGGCCGCTGAGTTCATCGCGGCCTTGCGCAGTCTGCGCGGCGCGACCTTGCGCAGCCGGTGCAGCGCCTTGTCCAGACGCTGGAAGGCGCCGTCCCAACTGGCCATCGGGGCCAGCGGCTTGACCGGGTTGGGCCGGGCCGGATCGGTGTGCAGCTCGTCCAGCGGGAAGGGCGCCGGGCGGACCGGGCGCTTGGCCGAGACGATGGTGAGCGGCACGATGGTCTGCCGGGCCCAGCACCCGAAGTCGTAGATGTTGAGCGGCATCCAGGTGGGGAACCAGATCAGCTCCGGCGGGAGTTCGGGCAGGTCCTCCCACTTCCACCAGCCGAACAGGGCGAGCCAGATCCGGGTGAAGACGCGGGCGGCCGCGATGCCTCCGCGCTCGCGGACCCAGGCGGAGGCCCGCGCCATGTGCGGGGCGTCGGGCGCGTCGCCGGCCAGGCGCAGGGCGACGTACGCCTCGACGGTGGCGGACAGGTCGCCGGGGCCGCCGTAGAAGGTCGCCCAGGTGCCGTCCGCGCGCTGCTCGCCGCGGATGAACGTGGCGGCGGCCTCGGTCGTCGACCGGTCGAGGATGCCCAGGAACTGTCGGAGCAGCAGGTCTTCGGCGTCCATGGTGACGTTCGTCTCCAGGTCGCCCTTCCACCAGCCCTGGGCGTCCTGCCGGGCGAGCAGGTGGTCGGTGGCGCGCCTCGCGGCGCGAGCGGCGGCTTCTTGTACCCCGGTCGCCTCGGGGGTGCTGAGAGTGGTGTCGCTGGCCGCGGCTGCGCGAGGCGGCAGAGTCGCCCCGGTGCTTCCGTCGGTCGTCGCTGTCATGGCTTCCCCTTCGTGCAGTCGTGCGAGTCGTGCTGCTGTGGGTCCGCCGTCGGCCGGTGTCCTGCGTCCCTGGGCCCTCGACTGCTCGGACGGAGACCGAGAGCGCGGGACAGACACCGGCCGGCGACTACGCGAGGTTCTTCGAGCCGATAGTGATCATCTCTTTCGTACGACGACGAAGTCGGCGAGCGCGGTGAAGGAGGCGCGCACCCGGTCGGGCATGTCGACGGCGTCGAGGGCTTCGAGGGCGACGGCGTACTGGCGGCGGGCCTCCTCGGCGGTCCACTCGCGGCCGCCGGCCTCCTCGATGAGGGCGGCGCGGGCGGCGAACTCCTCCTCGGAGAAGCTCGCGAAGTCGCTGCTCTTGGCATCGGCGGCGAGCATCTCGCCGAGCCGCTCGGAGGCGGGGCCGCCCGCGGCGAGCGCGGCCACCACCGGCAGGGACTTCTTGCGCTGGCGCAGGTCGCTCCAGGTCTGCTTGCCGGTGGCCTCGGGGTCGCCCCAGATGCCGAGGAGGTCGTCCACGGCCTGGAAGGAGAGCCCGAGGTGGTAGCCGTACTTCTCCAGCGCGTCGGCGGTGCGGTCGTCCGCGCCGCCGAGGACCGCGCCGATGGAGCTGGAGGCGGCGAGCAGCGCGCCGGTCTTGTTGCCCTCCATCTCCAGGCACTCCTCGACGCTGACGCGGTCGCGGTGCTCGTAGGAGATGTCCTGGGCCTGGCCGTCGATCAGCGCGCGGGTGGCGGCGGTCAGCCGGCGGGTGGCGCGGCCGGCCTCGACGGTGCCGATCTCCAGCAGGATCTCGTTGGCGAGGGCGAACAGGGCGTCGCCGACCAGGATGGCCTGGGCGGGTCCGTGCACCTTCCAGACCGTGTCGCGGTGCCGGCGCTGCTCGTCGCCGTCCATCAGGTCGTCGTGCAGCAGCGAGAAGTTGTGGACGAGTTCGACGGCGACGGCACCGGGGATGCCCACCTCGGGGCGGGCGCCGGTGACCTCGGCGGAGAGAACGGCGAGCGCGGGGCGGACGGCCTTGCCGCCGTCGCCGTCGGCCGGGTTGCCGGCGGCGTCGATCCAGCCGAAGTGGTAGGCGGCGACGGTGTCCATGGGAGGCGCCAGGCGGTCGACGGCCGCACGCAGGACCGGTGTGGCCAGGGTCCGCCCGCGCTCCAGCAGCGCGGTCACGTCCACCGCGGCCCGTGGAGCGGGCGTCGAGGCCGGGGGCACAGTGGGCACAGTCTCTCCTCTTGTTGCGGTACCGGTGGTGCGGGGGCACGCCGCGCGCTGATCGAGCATCAGGCCGCCTCCTCGAACGCGAAGAGACGGCTGGGGCGGGGCCGGCCCAGGGCGCTCAGCGCGGCATCGGCCGCGCTCACTCCACTGCGGACCGCACTCTCCATGGTCGCGGGCCACCCGGTGGCGGTCCACGCTCCGGCCAGGTACAGGCCGGGGGCCTTGGTGCGGGCGCCGGGCCGCAGCCGCCCGACGCCGGGGGTGGGAGCGAACGTGGCCGTGCGCTCCCTGGTCACGAAGAAGTCCTCGACCACGGCCGCGCGGGTACCGGGAATCAGTCGTTCCAGCTCGGGCAGGTAGCGCTCGCGCAGGTCGGCGACCGGCATGTCGATCTCGTCCTGCGCGGCCGACTGGGACAGTGCGAGGTACTGTCCCGCCCGTCGCCCGCCACCACCGGGGTACGGGGTCCCCTCGGGGCCGCCGCTCGACAGCCCGGAGGCGTCGGTGCGGTCGAAGACCCACTGGACGGGGGTGCCGAGGGCCGCGAGGAACGGTGTCGCGAGCACCTTGCGGTCGTAGACGACATGGACGTTGAGGATCGGCGCGGTGCCGATCTGGAGCAGCCTGCCGGGGGCGTCGAGGGCGCCGGGCGGCAGCAGGTCGTGGGTCTCGCGCTGGGGTACGGCGAGCACGACGGCGTCGGCCTGAAGCCGCTCGCCGGGAACCTGAACGCTCCAGCCGCCGTTCTCGTTGGTAGAGACGGAGGTGACGCGTGTACGGACCTCGGTACGGACGCCCGCGGAGTCGAGCGCCTTGCGGGCCAGCCGGTCGTGCAGTTCGCCCAGCGGGACGTGGGCCCAGCCGATGTCGGCCGCGCCCGGGTCGGACAGCAGACCGGTCTTGAACACCATCGCGGCGAGCGCCAGTGAGGCGTCGCCCGCGACCGCGTTGAGGGTGGCGACCCCGACCAGGTCCCACAGGGCCTCGACGGCGCGCGCCGACTGGCCGTGTGCGGCCAGCCAGCCGCCGAAGTCCTGTGCGTCCAGGGCCGGATCGGTGAGGTCGAGTGCCCTGAGCGCGAGCGCGGCCCGCCCGACGGCGGCACGCTCGGCGAGCGAGAGGTGCGGATAGGCGGCCAGGCTGCGTCCCAGGTGCAGGGGGACGGGCAGCGGGTCGCGCCGCAGCCTGCCGAGCCGCCTGCCCGCGGGCTTGGCGACGTCGACGACGGGCACGTCGAGGCGGTCCTGCAGCGGTGCCAGCGCCGTGCCCTCGATCCGGTCGAGGAACCAGCGGTAGGCGGTGCAGCAGCGCAGGTACACGTGCTGGCCGTTGTCGACGGTCAGGTCGCCGCGCTGGAAGGAGAAGGCGAGGCCGCCCAGCCTGGGCCTGCCTTCGAGCAGGGTGACCCGGACTCCCGCGTCGGCGAGTGCGAGCGCCGCGGTGATGCCGGCGAGGCCACCGCCGACCACCACGGCACTGCGCCCTGGCGCCGGCGGGGTGCCGTGCTGTGCCTGCGCGGGGCGTGCGCCGTCGCTCATCGTGCGTCCTTCCGTGCGTGCCGAACGTGCTGGTTGAACGGTGCACGCCCGGTCGTCGCAGTCAGGGACGCCACGCCGCAGCAACGGGTTGCCCGGCGCGTGCCGGCCGGTTCGGACGGGCCCATCAAACGCGCCTCCTGACGGCCTGCCGGAAGACATGCCGGGTGTCCAGGCCGGACAGGCCGCGCACGGCGACGTACGCCTTCTCACGGCCGGGGAGCGAGACCCGGCCGCGCAGCACCGCCTCGGGGTCGCGCTCGATGCGGTCCAGCAGCCGGCGGTAGATGCCGGCCATGGCGGCCACGCACGCGCCGCTGCGCCGGTCGAGCATGGGGAGCAGCCGGTAGCCCTCGGCGAAGAGGGCGCGGGCCCGGCGTACCTCGAAGTGCACCAGGCCCGCGAAGTCGGAGCCCTCCGGCGGGACCGGCCCGTCGAACCCGGCCGAGCAGCCGAACTTGGCGAGGTCGTCGGCGGGCAGGTAGGTGCGGCCGCCCTCGGCGTCCTCGCGGACGTCCCGCAGGATGTTGGTCAGCTGCAGCGCGAGACCGAGCGTGTCGGCGTACTCGGGTGCCCGCTCGGCGCCGCGCGCGCCGGGTTCGGTGCCGAACACGCCGAGCGAGAGACGGCCGATGGCACCGGCGACACACCGGCAGTAGACCTTCAGGTCGTCCCAGGTCTCGTAGGCCTCTCCCCGTGCGTCCATCTGGACGCCGTCGATCAGCTCGTCCAGGCCGCCGAGCGGGATCGGGAAGGCGCGGCTCGCGTGGGTGAGGGCGACGGCCACCGGGTCGGTGTCGTCCTCCTCGACCTCGTCCTGCCGGATCCGCGCGAGCAGCGCCCGGGTGTCCGCCAGCCGCGCCAGCTTGACGTCGTCGGCCAGGTCGCCGTCGCCGATGTCGTCGACGCGCCGGGAGAACGCGTACAGCGCCGACATGGCGCGGCGCTTGGCCGACGGCAGCAGCCGGATGCCGTACGCGAAGTTACGGGCCTGCTGCCCGGTCACGGCCTCGCAGTAGCTGTAGGCGGCGAGTACCGGTGGGGACACGTGCGGCGGAGAATCCACGGCCCGGATCACCTCTCTCCTCGCAGGATCACGCCCGCCTCACGCAGCAACTGGACCTTGCCGGGTCTGGGCGGGCCGGGAAGTACGTCGTAATCGGCGGCGGCGATCGCCCGGATCGCCGCCCTTCCCCCCGCCACGAACCCCGCGAGCAACAGCTTCAACCTGCCGTGGACGCTACCCACCAGGGGGGCGCCTTCATTCAGCAGATCGCGGGCGCGTTGCGCCTCGTATGCAACCAGGGCGCGCACCGATGCGCCCGTCATTTTCGCGGCGAGGTCCGTTTCCTGGACATGGAAGCGCTTCATGTCCTCGGCGGGCAGGTAGATGCGGTCGCGCTGGAGGTCCTCGGCGACGTCCTGGAGGTGTTCGACGATCTGCAGGGCGGTGCAGATCGCGTCGGACAGCCGGATCCACTCCGGGGTCGAGGTGCCGGTGACGGCGAGGACGAGGCGGCCGACCGGGTTGGCGGACAGTGCGCAGTAGGCGACGAGGTCGTCGAAGGTCTCGTACCGGGTGACGAGCTGGTCCTGGCGGTTGGCCGCGATCAGGCCGTGGAACGGCTCGGGGGTGAGGCCGCGGCGGCGGACGGTGGGCTGCAGGCGGCGCAGCAGGGGGTGGTGCGGGGTGCCGTCGAAGACGCGGCGCAGGTCCGTCTCGAAGGCGTCGAGGAGGACCAGGCGGTCCTCGGCGTCGGTGGCCGACACGCCGAGCAGGCGGGCGTCGGCACCGCCGGGGGCGAGGTCGCCGTCGCCGATGTCGTCCACGAGGCGGGCGAATCCGTAGACGGCCATGAGGTCGTCACGCCAGGCCCGGGGCAGGAAGAAAGGGGCGACGGGGAAGTTCTCGCTCGTGGCCTTGTCGAGTGTGGCGCGTTCCGGGTCCGGCGCCGTGTCGGCGGCCGTCATCGGGCACTGCCCTCGGCTGGGACGGCACATGCTGCGTTGAGCTGGGGAGTTTCCGTCGCCATTGCCGTCACATCTCCCGTTCTACACTGCCGACCCAATACACACTATTTCGGACACGCCGCCCGGCATTGCGCGAGGCCGCCCCGATGGAGGGTGTCGCGCATTATCGCCCCACTTGCCACTTTCCGGCACCGGTACAGCTTACGTTGTACAACGCAGCACGGTCCGTCGGGGTGTCCTGCACATCACAACAACACACCGATTGGCTTCAAGATTCCTGACGGCGGCGGGAGTTGACGTTTCCTTTGCGCAGCAGGGCCCCGCCGGACGTTTCCGGCGGGGCCCTGGCCGAAATGGGCTACTTGCCCGTGAACTTCTCGTATTCCTTCAGGACCTCGTCCGTCGGTCCGTCCATGCGCAGTTCGCCGCGCTCCAGCCAGAGGACGCGGTTGCAGGTGTCACGGATCGACTTGTTGTTGTGGCTGACCAGAAAAACCGTCCCGGCCTCCTTGCGCAGTTCGCGGATCCGCTCCTCCGAGCGCTTCTGGAACTTGCGGTCACCGGTGGCCAGCGCCTCGTCGATCATGAGGACGTCGTGGTCCTTGGCGGCGGCGATGGAGAACCGCAGGCGCGCCGCCATACCCGAGGAGTAGGTCCGCATCGGAAGCGTGATGAAATCGCCCTTTTCATTGATGCCCGAAAAGTCGACGATGTCCTCGTAACGCTCCTTGATCTGCTCCCGGGACATACCCATGGCGAGACCGCCCAGGATGACGTTGCGCTCGCCGGTGAGGTCGTTCATCAGGGCCGCGTTCACACCCAGCAGGGACGGCTGGCCGTCGGTGTAGACCTTGCCCTTCTCCGCGGGCAGCAGCCCGGCGATGGCCCGCAGCAGGGTGGACTTGCCGGAGCCGTTGGAGCCGATCAGCCCGATGGCCTCGCCGCGGTAGGCAACGAAGGAGACCCCGCGCACGGCGTGCACCTTGCGCACCCCGCGCTGTTCGCCGCGCTTCAGGATCCGGCTCAGGGCGGCCGTCGCGCTGCCCTTGCCGGTCTTGGCGCCGTTGACCCGGTAGACGATGTGCAGCTCGTCCGCGATGACCGTCGGGCGCAGGTCCTGGTTGTTCTGCTCAGCCACGGCCGTACCGCTCCTCAGCCTTCCAGAAGTACACGAAACCGCCGGCGAAGACGGCGACCGCCCAGAACAGGGCGACGGCCCACACGTGCGGCGGCAGGTTCGAGGCACCGTATCCGTCGATCAGCGCGAACCGCATCAGGTCCATGTAGACCGCGGCCGGGTTGACCTGGAGCACCCGGACGATCCACTCGGGGCGCCCCTCCAGCATCTTGCTGATCGAGAACATGACGCCGGAGGCGTACATCCACGTCCGCAGGAGGAAGGGCATCAGCTGCGCCAGGTCCGGCGTCTTGGCGCCCATCCGCGCCAGGATCAGCGCGAGCCCGGTGTTGAACAGGAACTGCAGCACCAGCACGGGCAGGATCAGCAGCCAGGACATGCCCGGGTAGCTGCCGAACCCGATCACCACGAGGAACAGCACGATCATGGAGAACATCAGCTGCTGGAGCTGCTGCAGCGAGAAGGAGACGGGCAGCGAGGCGCGCGGGAAGTGCAGGGCGCGCACCAGTCCGAGGTTGCCGGAGATCGCGCGGACACCCGACATGATCGAGCTCTGCGTGAAGGTGAACACGAAGACGCCGGTGACCAGGAACGGGATGTACACGTCCTGTGACATGCCGCGGCTGGCGTGCAGGATCAGGCCGAAGATGAGGTAGTACACGGCCGCGTTCAGCAGCGGGGTGGCCACCTGCCAGAGCTGGCCGAGCTTGGCCTGGCTGTACTGCGCCGTCAGCTTCGCCTGGGAGAAGGCGAGGATGAAGTGGCGCCGTCCCCACAGCTGACGGACGTACGCCCCGAGCGAGGGCCGGGCACCGCTCACGGCGAGCCCGTACTTGGCGGCGAGCTCGGCCGCCGTCAGTCCCTCGTCGGGCGACGGGGCGGCGGTCACCGCGACCGTACCGTCGTGCGTGGTCTCACTCACAGGTGGATACTTTCGTCTTCGGGTTCGTCTGCCTCGGGCGCCGCCGCAAGCGGCGGGCGCGCGTTCACGAGTCGTTCGGCCGGCTGCGGCCTCCTGGGTCGAGCTTGTCAGATCACCGGAGGCCGGCCCAGCCGGGTGAGCCGCCACACCGTGCGCCAGCGCATCGGGCGGCGGGGGCCGCACGCGGTGGTCCAGCCCTCCCTGAAGCCGCCGAACCAGGCCCTCAGGGCCGGCCGGGAGGGGCGGCGGAGCAGGGTGAGCAGCATCCACACGCCGAGGTAGACCGGGATGAGGAGGGCGGGGAGGTTGCGGCGGGCCAGCCACACGCGGTTGCGGGCGACCATGCGGTGGTAGACCGCGTGCCGCGAAGGGGCGGTGGTGGGGTGGTACAGCACCATGTCGGACCGGTAGTCGATCATCCAGCCCGCGTCGAGGGCCCGCCATGCCAGGTCGGTTTCCTCGTGGGCGTAGAAAAATGCCTCCGGCAGTGCGCCGACTTCGGCGAAGACGCGGGTGCGGACGGCGTTGGCGCCGCCGAGGAAGGTGGTGACCCGGGAGGAGCGCATCGGGTCGGAGGCGCGCAGCCGGGGCACGTGCCGGCGCTGGGTCTCGCCGGTCTCGGGGTCGGCGATGCGGAAGCTGACGATGCCGAGCTTCGGGTCGGCCGCGAAGGCCTCGCGGCACAGCTCGGCGGTGTCGTGGCGGGCGAGCAGGCCGTCGTCGTCGAGGAAGAGCAATATGTCGACATCGCGGCCACCGGGGCCGAAGGCCTCTATGCCGACGTTGCGGCCGCCGGGGATGCCCAGGTTCTCGGGCAGCTCCACGGTCCGCACGCCCTCGGGGACGTCCGGGACGGGCGAGCCGTTGCCGACGACGACGACCTGGACCCGGTCGCCGTCCTGCTGGGCGACGGAGTCGAGCAGGGCCCGCAGCTCGTCGGGCCGGTTGCCCATGGTGATCACGACGGCGCCGACGCGCAGGGCCGCGCTCATCGCAGCCTGCTGGAGGCGAGGATGGACACCAGGTGCAGCAGGGTCTGCAGCAGGGCGATGCCGGCCAGCACGGCGGTGCCGAGCCGGGTGAAGAACAGGTCGCCGCGGACCTGGTCCGCGACGGCGAGGAGCAGGATCAGCAGCGAGGCCTCGATGCCGAGGATGAGCCGGTGGAACTTCAGCGCGGCGGCGGCCCGGCGGGCCAGCGCCATGCCCGAGGAGCGCGGCTCGGCGGCCGCCTCCTGCACCGGCGGCTTGCCGGTCTGGTGGCGGGCGACGCCGACGAGGTCGGTCTCGGCCTTGATCAGGATGGCGCCGAGCGCGGCGAGGGTGCCGAGGAAGGCCCACAGCCAGTCGATACGGCCGCTGCCCCACAGGTCGGCCGCGCGCAGGCCGAGGCCGACCAGCACGGCCGCGTCGGTCAGGTAGGCGCCCACGCGGTCCAGGTAGACACCGGCGAGCGAGTACTGCTTCCGCCAGCGGGCGATCTCGCCGTCGACGCAGTCCAGCAGCAGGTACAGCTGGGTGGCGACCACACCGAGTACGGCGCCCCAGATCCCCGGCACCAGGAGGGCCGGGGCCGCGAGCACGCCGCAGACGGTCATCAGGTACGTGAGCTGGTTGGGCGTGACCCTGGTGTGGACCAGGTGGCGGTCGACACGCAGGGACACCTCGCGCATGTAGAGGCGTCCCGCCCAGTGCTCACCGCTGCGCCGGTCCTTCACCCCGGCGGGGTGCACGACCGGACGGAGTTCAGCTACCGATGGCCTTGACATAGTCGGCGTAGGTGTCCTTGATCTGGGTCGGCTTGAGGTCGAGGTGCTCGAGGATCGTGTAGCGGCCGGGCCTGGTCTCCGGAGCGAACTCCACCGCGCGGACGAACTCGTCCACGGTGAAGCCGATCTCCTCCGGCAGCACCGGCAGTCCGTGCCGGCGCAGCACCTCGGCCATGAACGCCGCGTCCTCGTGGGCTCCGCGCAGGTACATCGCGAAGGCCGCGCCGAGTCCGCACTGCTCGCCGTGGCTCGCCGCACGCTTGGGGAAGAGCAGGTCGAAGGCGTGGTTGATCTCGTGGCAGGAGCCCGAGGCGGGCCGGGAGTCACCGGAGATCGACATAGCGACACCGGTGAGGACCAGCGCCTCCGCCAGCACCTGGAGGAAGTCGTTGTCCCCGATGCCGCCGGGGTGCCTGAGCACCGCCTCGCCGGCCTGCCGGGCCATGGCGGCGGCCAGGCCGTCGATCTGCTCGCCGTTGACCCGGTTCGCCAGCTCCCAGTCCGCGATCGCGTTGATGTTGGAGACCGCGTCGCCGATGCCGGCACGCACGAAGCGGGCCGGGGCCTCGCGGATGACGTCCAGGTCGATCACGGCCGCGATCGGGTTCGGCACGCCGTAGGAGCCGCGGCCCGCGTCGTTGTCGAGGGTGGCGACCGGGGAGCACAGGCCGTCGTGCGCCAGGTTCGTGGGCACGGCGACCAGGGGCAGCCCGACCCGCGCCGCGGCGAACTTGGCGCAGTCGATGATCTTGCCGCCGCCGAGGCCCACGACCGCGTCGTAGCGGCCGGACTTCATCTCGCCGGCCAGCCGGACGGCGTCGTCGAGGGTGCCGCCGCCCACCTCGTACCAGGTCGCACCGGGCAGGGTGGGCGCCAGGCGCTCGCGCAGCCTGGCACCGGAGCCGCCGCTGACGGCGACGGCCAGCCGGCCCGAGTGCGAGATCCGCTGGTCGGCGAGCACGCCCGCCAGGTCGTCGAGGGCACCCGGGCGGATGTCCACGACGACCGGCGAGGGGATCAGCCGGGTCAGTACTGGCACGCGATCTCCCGGCCGCGCGCGAGGTCGTCGTGGTTGTCGATCTCGACCCACGTGACGTCGCCGATCGGCGCGACGTCGACCTTGAAGCCGCGGTTCACCAGCTCCTGGTAACCGTCCTCGTAGTACAGCTGGGGGTCCCGCTCGAAGGTCGCCCGCAGCGCGTCGGCCAGCTCCTCGGCCGCGTCGCCCTCGATCAGCGTGACACCGATGTACTCGCCCGTCGCCTCGGCCGGGTCCATCAGCTTGGTGATCTTCTGGACACCCTTCTCCGGGTCGACGACGACCTTCATCTCCTCGTCGGCCAGGGACTTCACGGTGTCCAGCGCGAGGATGATCCGCTTGCCCTCGCCCCGCGCGGCCAGCAGCGTCTGCTCCACCGACACCGGGTGCACGGTGTCGCCGTTGGCGAGGATGACGCCGTCCTTCAGCGCGTCACGGCCGCACCACAGGGAGTAGGCGTTGTTCCACTCCTCGGCCTTGTCGTTGTCGATCAGCGTGATCTTCAGGCCGTACTTCTGCTCCAGGGCCGCCCGGCGCTCGTACACGGCCTCCTTGCGGTAACCGACGATGACCGCGACCTCGGTCAGACCCACCTCGGCGAAGTTGCCCAGCGTCAGGTCGAGAACCGTGAGCGAGTCCTGCGCGCCCTCGGGTCCGACCGGCACCAGAGCCTTGGGCAGGGTGTCGGTGTAGGGGCGCAGACGCCGCCCGGCGCCGGCCGCCAGCACGAGGCCGATCATGCGGTTTCTCCTTCATCGTGTACGGCGGGCGCCCCAGCGGACACCCAGAAGCGGATGCTCTCGACGAGCACCAGCGCGGCGACGGCCACGGCGAGGACCGTGAGCGCGACCTTGAACTGAGAAGCGGTGAGCACCGCGGCGAGGACTGCGATCAGCAGCGTCCGCCCCTCGTGCCCTCCGGTGGCGCGCACCAGCCAGGCCGGCGGCGCGCCGGCGTCGCCGCGGATGCGGTACACCGTGTCGTAGTGATGGTAGGCGACGGCGGCCACCAGGCCGAAAGCCGCAGGGAGAGCACCGTTCACCCCGGCTTTGCCGGCCAGGGCGAGGACGGTGCCGTACTCCGCGGCCCGGAAGACGGGGGGCACCAGCCAGTCGAGGGGGCCCTTGAGCGGGCGGGCGACGGCCAGGGCCGAGGTGAGGACGTACACGAGGGCGCCGAGGACCGGCAGGACACCGCCGAAGCCGGTCAGGGCCGAGCAGGCGACGACGGCGGCGCCGCCCAGCAGCGCCACGGCGGGCACGGCGAGGCCGGGCAGGCCCCTGCGGGCCACGCGTGCGACGGCCTCGGCGAGCGGGCCCGAGTCGGCGAGATCGGCCAGGGCCCGGGCCGCGCGGTCGGTGCGCCGGGCCTTGCGGGTCAGCGACCGCAGCACCCGGCCCGCGGTGGTGTAGGTGGCGGCGAAGGCGCAGCCGACGAGCAGCACGTAGAACGTGATGCGCGGGGTCGTCACCGCGGTGAGGACGGCGATCATGGCCCAGCGCTCGCCGATCGGCAGCACGATCATGCGGCGCACCCAGACCGTCCAGCCGACGCTGTCGAGCTTGTCGGAGAGGGCGGCGGTGGGGCTGGTGTTGGCGGTGGCGTCGTGGTTGGCCTCGGTGAAGGAGAAGTCCACCACGTGCCGGCAGCTCTGCAGGATCATCGCGGCGAGCGCCAGGGCCCATACGTCGTCGCCGCCGCGGGCCGCGCCGAGGGCGAGGCCGGCGTAGTAGGCGTACTCCTTGGCCCGGTCGAAGGTGGCGTCGAGCCAGGCGCCGAGCGTGGAGTACTTCAGGGCGTAGCGGGCGAGCTGGCCGTCGGTGCAGTCGAGCACGAAGGAGGCGATGAGCAGCACGCCGGCCGCGACGAAGCCGCCCCGGGTGCCGGTGGCCGCGCAGGCCGCCGCTATCAGGGCGGTGAGCAGGGAGGCCGTGGTGACCTGGTTCGGGGTCAGGCCCCGGCGGGCGCACCAGCGGGCGAGGTAGCGCGAGTAGGGGCTGATGAAGAACGTGGTGAAGAACCCGTCGCGGGACTTCACGGCCGACTTCAGCCGGACCGCCTCCTCGTCGACGGCGGCGACGGACTGCCGGGCCTCGTTGCGGGCCTGCGGGTCGGCGGGGACGGCGGCGACCAGGCTGCCCAGCTCGGGCCGGTGCACCGTGCCGCCGTCGGTGTCGAGCGCGGTGGCGATGCGGTCGGCGAGGCTGTCCACGGCCAGCGCCGTGCCGCCGCTCGCCGACGTCTCGCGGGCCAGGGCCCGGGTGAGCGCCTGCCGGGCGGCCGGCTGCGCGGTGACGGCGCCGGGGACCGCGGCGAGCGGGAAGCGGGGGTCGGCCAGGCCGAGGCGCAGGGTGTGCAGGTGGCCGACGAAGCGGGCGTCGACCAGGGCGACGCGGTCCGCGGCGGGGGTGGCGGCCAGCAGGGTCTCGGCCTCGGCGGCCCCCGCTGCCACCCGCACGTCGAAGCCGAGTGACCGCAGATCGTTCTCGAGCGACGATCCGGGGACCGGCAGACCGGTGACGATGGCGGTCGGCAACCGAACTCACTCCCTGGGTGCCGGCGCGCTGGCGCCGGTCTTCGTGCGTGGTGGGGCGCCCCTGCCTGCGGCACCCGGGCGGCATGTCGGCAGAGGCTATCGGATGGCGCGGAGCCCGTGTTCACCGCCCGTTCACGGCCCGGTCCACGGGGGCTGCCCCGGCCTTTGCCGCGATCATCATCGGTGATCCGGGGCCCGGCCCACAAACCCATGGGGCAGACCCGGGCATCCGGGACACCCCACGGACCCGGTCCGGGGGGACGGCCGTGCCGCGGCCGATCACCGCCGCAACCGGACGCCCCGGACGCACGGGGCGCCGCCGTGTTCCGGTCGCCCGACGGCGACCGGCGGCAGCGGGCGCGGGGCACGGCGGGCGCGAAGCCGGCCGGCGCGGGCGCTCGCGCAGCTCCGCAGCCGGCGGGACCCGCTCACCGTCCTGACCTGCGGAACGTTTCCGCAGGTCAGGGTACATGACAACGGTGTTCAGTGCCGCGTTGCCCGATACTCCCCGCCCGTAGTTGACTGGCTGCCTGACGGCACACGGAAGGGCGGTAGCCATGGGGGCAGGGCACGACCACGGGCACGCGCACGCCCCGCCCACGGGTACGGCCGCGGCCGCGTACCGGGGCCGGCTGCGCGTCGCGCTGGGCATCACGCTCACGGTCATGGTGGTCGAGATCGTCGGCGGCCTGGTCGCGGACTCGCTCGCGCTGATCGCGGACGCGGCCCACATGGCGACCGACGCGGTGGGCCTCGGCATGGCCCTGCTGGCGATCCACTTCGCCAACCGCCCGGCGAGCACCAACCGCACCTTCGGCTACGCCCGCGCCGAGATCCTCGCCGCGCTGGCCAATTGTCTGCTGCTGCTCGGCGTCGGCGGGTACGTCCTGCTCGAGGCGATCGGGCGGTTCGTCACGCCCGCTGACACCCGGGGCGGCCAGATGATCGTGTTCGGGCTGGTCGGCCTGGTCGCCAACACGATCTCGCTCACCCTGCTGATGCGCGGGCAGAAGGAGAGCCTGAACGTGCGCGGCGCCTTCCTGGAGGTGGCCGCCGACGCGCTGGGCTCGGTGGCGGTGCTGATCTCGGCGGCCGTGATCCTCACCACCGGCTGGCAGGCGGCCGACCCCGTCGCCTCGCTGGTGATCGGCCTCATGATCGTGCCGAGGACCGTGAAGCTGCTGCGCGAGACGCTGGAGGTGCTGCTGGAGGCGGCCCCCAGGGACGTCGACATGGCGGAGGTCCGGGCGCACATCCTGGCGCTGGACGGCGTGGAGGACGTGCACGACCTGCACGCCTGGACGATCACCTCGGGCCTGCCCGTGGTCTCCGCGCACGTCGTGGTCACCTCCGAGGTGCTGAACGCCATCGGCCACGAGAAGATGCTGCACGAGCTGCAGGGCTGCCTCGGCCACCACTTCGACGTCGAGCACTGCACCTTCCAGCTGGAGCCGGGCGGGCACGCCGAGCACGAGGCACGGCTGTGCCACTGACGCTGCGCACCGCCGTTCGGGGTTCCGGGGGGGTTCCCGGCCGCGCGCCGCGGGCACGATGATCCACGGGGTCCGGTTCCGGTGCCGCGCCGCGCGCGGACGTGCCGGGAAGTGCCGGGAGTGCCGGATTCGTACGGCAGACTTGGGGTGCGAAGACCGAGGCGAAGGATGGGTATGCCGATCACACCTGCCACCGCGACGCACAGCTCGTCGAAGGGCACCGAAGAGGCGATTCTGCTGGAACTGGTCGACGAGAAGGGTGTGACGACCGGAACGGCGGAGAAGCTCGCCGCCCACCAGCCGCCGGGACAGCTGCATCGCGCGTTCTCGGTGTTCCTCTTCGACGAGCAGGGCCGGCTGCTGCTCCAGCAGCGGGCGCTCGGCAAGTACCACTCCCCCGGTGTGTGGTCCAACACCTGCTGCGGCCACCCCTACCCGGGTGAGGCGCCGTTCGCGGCGGCGGCCCGGCGCACCCACGAGGAGCTGGGCGTGTCCCCGTCGCTGCTGGCGGAGGCGGGCACGGTGCGCTACAACCACCCGGACCCGGCCTCCGGTCTGGTGGAGCAGGAGTACAACCACCTGTTCGTCGGCCTGGTGCAGGCGCCGCTCGCGCCCGACGCGGAGGAGGTCGGCTCGACCGCCTTCGTCACGGCGGCCGAGCTGGCGGAGCGGCACGCCCGGGACCCGTTCTCGGCCTGGTTCATGACCGTGCTGGACGCGGCCCGACCGGCTGTCAGGGAGCTGACGGGGCCGTCGGCCGGCTGGTAGGCCGCCGGGCGTCCCTACGTGAGGAGGGCGGGCTTGAGCGGCAGGGCGGCCCAGATCACCTTGCCGCCGCTCGCCGTGTGCTCCACGTCGATCGCCCCGCCCGCCTCCCGGGCCACCTCGCGGACCAGCAGCAGCCCCCGGCCGCCCGTCTGGCCGTGGTCGGCCTCCAGGGCGGTCGGGCGGTAGGGGTGGTTGTCCTCGACGGACACCCGGACCCATTCGGCTCCGACGGCCACCTCCACGGCCAGCATCGGCGACAGCAGCGCCGCGTGCCGGACCGCGTTGGTGACCAGTTCGGAGACGATCAGCAGCAGGCCCTGGACCAGGTCTTCCCCGACCGGTACGCCCTGACGCAGCAGCAGGTCGCGCACCGCGTGTCTCGCCTGCGGAACCGAGGCGTCCACGGCGGGCGCGGTGAACCTCCAGACCCCTTCGTACGGCAGTGGACCGGGCGGCCGCTCGGGGCCCCCCGCTGGGCCCGGGCCGTCCCCGCGCCCGTGGTCTTCCATCGTCCGGTCGCCGCCCTCGCGCTCGATTGTCACCACACATCGAGTGTTGGTAACGATCCGCTGCGTTCCGTCGGACTGAACAGAAGTCAGCTGGTATCGAACGGTTTCTGATCGACTGCGTATGACATCGTCATGTGTGGGACTGTTCCTGTCTCCCGTACGCCGGTTCGCGAACTCTTCGGCTTGTACGTGTACGGCTGGTACGTGTTCGGCTGGTGCGTGTTCGGCCCGCCGCGGTACGCCGCGTGCCGTGGAGCCGGCTGCGAACCCCCGGACGGGGGCCGGTCCGGGGCGGGCCGGGGCTGCCGCTACGATCCGGCCCATGGAGCCCCAGCTGTCGCACCAGGTCGCCGACTCCGTCGCCACCGTGGTCATCCGCCACCCGGCGAAGCGCAACGCCATGACGGCCGCGATGTGGCGGGCGCTGCCGCCGCTGCTGGACCGGTTCGCGCGCGACCCCGGCGTCCGGGCACTGGTGCTGACCGGGGAGGGCGGAACGTTCTGCGCGGGCGCGGACATCAGCACGCTCCAGGGGTCCCCGCAGGAGGCACAGGGGCTCGCGGTGGCGGCCGAGGAGGCGCTGGCCGGGTTCCCGAAGCCGACCCTCGCCGCGGTGCGCGGGCACTGCGTGGGCGGCGGGGCGCAGCTCGCGGCGGCCTGCGACCTGCGGCTGGCCGAGGAGGGCGCGCTGTTCGGGGTGACCCCGGCCCGGCTCGGCATCGTCTACCCCGCGTCCTCGACCCGGCGGCTGGTGTCGCTGGTGGGACCGTCCGCCGCCAAGTACCTGCTGTTCACCGCCGAGTTGATCGACGCCGGGCGGGCACTGCGCACCGGGCTCGTGGACGAGGTGCTGCCCGAGGGCGGACTGGACAAGCGGGTCGCCGAGCTGACCCGGGTCCTGGCGTCCCGCTCGCAGCTCACCCAGGCCGCGGCGAAGGAGTTCGCGAACGGCCTCAGCGACCGGGACGGGCACTGGGCGGAACAGGCCCGCACGGGCGGCGACACCGCGGAGGGGGTCGCCGCCTTCCTGGAGCGCAGGCAGCCGCGCTTCACCTGGAGCGTGGCTACGACGGAGTGAAGCGGCTGCGCCCGCGCAGTTCCGCGACCAGGTGCGCGGGAGCCTTCGCCGGCGAGCCGGCGTCGTAGGGCGGCTGCGGATCGTACTCGGTGGCGAGCTGGACGGCCCGGGCGCGGTCGTCGCCGGCGATCCTGCCCAGCAGGGCGAGGCCCATGTCGATGCCCGAGGAGACGCCGGCCGCGGTGACGTACTTGCCGTCGAACACGACCCGCTCGCCGGTCGGAAGCGCACCGTACCGCCGCAGGTGGTCCAGGGCGAGCCAGTGCGAGGTGGCGCGGCGGCCGGTGAGCAGCCCGGCGGCGGCCAGCAGCAGCGATCCGGTGCACACCGAGGTGGTCCAGGTGCTGGTGGCGTCGACGGTGCGCAGCCAGTCCAGCAGGGGGGCGTGTTCCATGAGGGCCTGCTGGCCGGGGCCGCCCGGCACGACGACGAGGTCCGGCGACGGCGCGTCGGCCAGGGTCCGGTCGGCGGTGAGGGCGAGGCTGCCGGTGTCCGCGCGGACCGGTCCGCTCCGCTCGGCCACGAAGACCGTCCGCGCGTCCGGCAGGCGGCCCAGGGTCTCGTAGGGCCCGACGGCGTCGAGGGCGGTGAAGCCGTCGTAGAGGACGATGGCGATCTGCATGCGGTGCTCCTCGCCCGGGCGGGTCGGTGGGTCGGCCGGCGGGTGCCGGGCGGAACCCGCGCCGGTGTGCGGCCGGCGGGACGCCCGGCGCGCACGAACGCATGGCGCACCGGGGCCGTGCGCCCGCGGCCACTCCCCCATGGCCGACGCGGCCGGTCCGCACACCCCGACCACGGCGATCCCCGGCGGCGCGGACACCCGGGGCCCCGGCCCGCGGCGGTGCGGCCGTGGCCGCGACGACGGGGTCGCCGCCTTTCCGCCACGACGGGTTCGCCGCCCTTTCCCCCACGACGGATTCCCCGCCTTTTCGGCCATGACGGGGTTCGCCGCCTTTTCCCCGCGACGGGTTCCCCGCCGATTCCCCCACGTCGGGTTCCCCGCCCTTTCCGCCACGGCGGGTTCCGGCGCGCCGCGCGGAGGTGCCCGGTTCGCGTCCGGTCACCGGGATCAGGCGGGAGGGAGGGGAACGGGTGTTCCGCGCCGTCGCCGACGTACTGCGGCAGATCGGCGGGGCCATCGCCACGCTGGTCACGGCGCCCTTCCGGGCGGTCGGCCGGCTGTTCGGCGGAGCCTCGTCCTCCGCCCGCGGAGGCCGGGCCCGAAGTTCCGGCCCGGCGGCCCGCCGCGTGCCGCCCTGATCCCCGATTGTCGGCGCCACCTGCCACAATTGCCGCGCAACCTCAGTGGAGAAGGCGGTACGGGATCGTGACGACACCCGGGTCCATCGAAGCAGGATCCATCGAAGGCAGGATCGCCGAGGAACTCGGCGTACGGGAGCGGCAGGTGAAGGCCGCGGTCGAGCTCCTCGACGGCGGTTCGACGGTGCCCTTCATCGCCCGCTACCGCAAGGAAGCGACCGAGATGCTCGACGATGCGCAGCTGCGCACGCTCGAGGAGCGGCTGCGCTATCTGCGGGAGCTGGAGGAGCGGCGCTCGGCGATCCTGGAGTCGGTCCGTGAGCAGGGCAAGCTCACCGGAGAACTCGAGGCGCGGATCCGGGGTGCCGAGACCAAGGCGCGGCTGGAGGACGTCTACCTCCCCTACAAGCCCAAGCGGCGCACCAAGGCGCAGATCGCGCGCGAAGCGGGCCTGGAGCCGCTCGCGGACGGCCTGCTGGGCGACCCTTCCGTCGAACCGCTGGCGGCCGCCGCCGCGTTCGTGGACGCGGACAAGGGCGTCGCCGACCCGCAGGCCGCGCTGGACGGCGCGCGGGCGATCCTGACCGAGCGGTTCTCGGAGGACGCCGACCTGATCGGCGAGTTGCGCGAGCGCATGTGGGTGCGCGGGCGGCTGGCCGCCAAGGTGCGCGAGGGCAAGGAGGAGGCGGGCGCCAAGTTCGCCGACTACTTCGACTTCGCCGAGCCCTTCACCGAACTGCCCTCGCACCGGATCCTGGCGATGCTGCGCGGTGAGAAGGAGGAGGTCCTGGACCTCGTCCTGGAGCCGGAGGAGCCGTCCGACTCCCCGTCGCCGGTGTCCTCGTACGAGGGAATCGTCGCCCGCCGTTTCGGGATCGCCGACCGGGGCCGCCCCGGGGACAAATGGCTGACGGACACGGTCCGCTGGGCCTGGCGCACCCGCATCCTCGTCCATCTGGGCATCGACCTCAGGCTGCGGCTGCGGACGGCCGCCGAGGACGAGGCGGTGAACGTCTTCGCGGCGAACCTGCGCGACCTCCTGCTGGCCGCGCCGGCCGGCACGCGCGCCACGCTGGGCCTGGACCCCGGCTTCCGCACGGGTGTGAAGGTCGCCGTCGTGGACGCCACCGGCAAGGTCGTCGCCACGGACGTGATCCACCCCCACGTCCCGGCCAACAAGTGGGACGAGTCGATCGCCAGGCTGGCGCGGCTCGCCGAGCAGCACGCCGTCGACCTGATCGCCATCGGCAACGGCACGGCGTCCCGCGAGACCGACAAGCTCGCCGGAGAACTCATCGACAGGCACCCGGAGCTGAAGCTCACCAAGGTGATGGTGTCCGAGGCCGGCGCGTCGGTGTACTCGGCCTCGCAGTACGCCTCGCAGGAGCTGCCCGGCATGGACGTCTCACTGCGCGGCGCGGTCTCCATCGCCCGGCGGCTGCAGGACCCGCTGGCCGAGCTGGTGAAGATCGACCCGAAGTCGATCGGTGTCGGCCAGTACCAGCACGACCTGTCCGAGGTGAAGCTGTCCCGTTCGCTCGACGCGGTCGTCGAGGACTGTGTGAACGGCGTCGGCGTGGACGTCAACACCGCGTCCGTGCCGCTGCTGTCGCGGGTGTCCGGCATCTCCGCGGGCCTCGCCGAGAACATCGTCGCGCACCGGGACGCGAACGGGCCGTTCACCTCCCGCTCGGAGCTGAAGAAGGTCGCCCGGCTCGGCCCGAAGGCGTACGAGCAGTGCGCGGGCTTCCTGCGCATCCGCGGCGGCGCGGACCCGCTGGACGCCTCCAGCGTGCACCCGGAGGCCTACCCGGTGGTCCGCCAGATGGTGAAGACCACGGGGCAGGAGGTGTCCTCCCTGGTCGGCAACACCGGGGTGCTGCGCTCGCTGCGCCCGGCCGACTTCGTCGACGACACCTTCGGGCTGCCGACCGTCACCGACATCCTCAAGGAGTTGGAGAAGCCGGGCCGCGACCCGCGTCCCGCCTTCCGGACGGCCACCTTCAAGGAGGGCGTGGAGAAGATCTCCGACCTGTCCGCCGGGATGATCCTGGAAGGTGTGGTCACGAACGTGGCGGCCTTCGGCGCGTTCGTGGACATCGGCGTCCACCAGGACGGTCTGGTGCACGTCTCGGCGATGTCGAAGACGTTCGTCAAGGACCCACGGGACGTCGCCAAGCCGGGCGACATCGTCAAGGTGAAGGTCGTCGACGTGGACATCCCGCGCAAGCGGATCGCGCTGACCCTGCGCCTGGACGACGAGGCCGCCCCGCAGGGGCAGGGCGGCGGCCGGCAGCAGCGCGGCGGCGCCCGGCCGCCCCAGCAGCGGCAGGGGAACCAGGGGCAGCGGCAGAACGGCCAGGGCGGCCAGGGGCAGCGGCAGGCCGCTCAGGGTCAGCGGCAGGGCCGCGGGGGCGGCGAGCGGGGCGGACGGCAGGCGCCGGCCCCGGCGAACAGCGCGATGGCCGACGCGCTGCGGCGCGCGGGCCTGCTGGACCCGAAGAAGCGCTGACGGCACGGGGCCGGAGCCGCCGGGCGCCCGGCCCCCTCGCCGTCTTCGTGTCTCGCCGCCTTCCGCCCGTCCGTGCCGGAAAGGCGGCGAGCAGGGCCGGTGAGCGCGAGACGCCTGCGGCGGGGGCGCGTCGGTGGCCCGCGCCGTGACACCGCATCCACCGTGGCGGCCGCTTCCCAGCCCCGGGTCCACCGGCGACGCCGCGCCGCCGGTCCGTTCTCGGAGCTGACCGGCGCGGCCGTGTTCCTCCGCGTCACCGCAGCGGGTCGGCGAGGCCGTGTTCGTTCGCGGCGGTCGCTTCGCAGCACCGGGTCCACCGGCGTCGGCGTCGCACCGCCGGTCTGGGTCAGCGCAGCGGGATGTCGAGGCCGTGTTCGTTCGCGGGGCGCGGGCCGTGGATGCGACGGTCGGCCTCGGTGATGGCGACGTCGTTGATGCTCGCCTCGCGGCGTGTCATGAGGCCGCGCTCGTCGAACTCCCACAGCTCGTTGCCGTAACTGCGCCACCAACGGCCTTCCGCGTCACGGCACTCGTACTGGAAGCGGACGGCGATCCGGTCGTCGTGGAACGACCACAGGCTCTTGCGCAGCGCGTAGTCCAGTTCGCGCTCCCACTTCCGCGTCAGGAAGGCGACGATCTCCTCGCGTCCGCGGACGAAGGTGTCGCGGTTGCGCCAGACCGAGTCCGGCGTGTAGGCCAGGGCCACCCGCCGGGGATCGCGGGTGTTCCACGCGTCCTCGGCGGCCTGGACCTTCCGCACTGCCGTCTCCCGCGTGAACGGCGGGAAGGGCGGGCGCTCTTCGGGCACGGCGGCCTCCTCACATCGAGAACGTACGTTCTCCACTGTTGTCGACTACGGTCCGGAACGGTCGTTCTCAAAGGTCGCCGACTGGGTCCACGCGGCCGGGACACCGGTGGCCGAACCGGTCTGCCTGCTCGCCGAGGGAGCCATCGTGACCGCGGCCGTCACCGGCGACCCGGCCCCGGCCCGCCATGCCCGTACAGCCGCCGAGACGCTGCTCGCGCACCATTGATCCGCGGGCGCGTGCGTTCCGGCGCGCCGGGTCCACCGCACCTGGCGCCCTAGCGCTCGGTGACCTTGCCGTCGGCCACCTCCAGGCGCCGGGTCACCCGGACCGCGTCCAGCATGCGCCGGTCATGGGTGACCAGGAGCAGCGTGCCCTCGTAGGCGTCGAGGGCGGACTCCAGCTGCTCGATGGCCGGCAGGTCGAGGTGGTTCGTCGGCTCGTCCAGGACGAGGAGGTTCACACCCCGGCCCTGGAGCAGTGCGAGGGCGGCGCGGGTGCGCTCTCCCGGGGAGAGGGTCGCGGCCGGGCGCAGTACGTGGTCCGATTTCAGGCCGAACTTGGCGAGCAGGGTGCGGATCTCGACGGGTTCGGTGTCGGGGACGGCCGCCCGGAACGCGTCGAAGAGGGCCTCGGGGCCGTGGAAGAACCCCCGGGCCTGGTCGACCTCGCCGATCAGGACGCCCGAGCCGAGCGCGGCGTGCCCGGAGTCGAGCGGAACGCGGCCGAGCAGCGCACCGAGCAGCGTCGACTTGCCGGCGCCGTTGGCCCCGGTGACCGCGACCCGGTCCGCCCAGTCGATCTGCAGCGACACCGGGCCGAAGGTGAACGCGCCGCGGTGGACCTCGGCCTCCCGCAGGGTCGCGACCACGGCGCCCGAACGCGGGGCCGCAGCGATCTCCATGCGCAGCTCCCACTCCTTGCGGGGTTCCTCGACCACGTCCAGGCGCTCGATCATGCGCTGGGTCTGCCGGGCCTTGGCCGCCTGCTTCTCGCTGGCCTCGCTGCGGAACTTGCGGCCGATCTTGTCGTTGTCGTTGCCGCCCTTGCGCCGGGCGTTCTTCACGCCCTTGTCCATCCAGGTGCGCTGCATCTGGGCGCGGTCCTGCAGGGCGGCCTTCCTGTCGGCGTACTCGTCGTAGTCGTCGCGGGCGTGCCGGCGGGCCACCTCGCGTTCCTCCAGGTAGGCCTCGTAGCCGCCGCCGTAGAGGTTGATCTGCTGCTGGGCGAGGTCGAGTTCGAGGACCTTGGTGACGGTGCGGGTGAGGAACTCGCGGTCGTGGCTGACGACGACGGTGCCCGCGCGCAGGCCGGTGACGAAGCGTTCCAGGCGTTCCAGGCCGTCCAGGTCCAGGTCGTTGGTGGGCTCGTCGAGCAGGAAGACGTCGTACCGGGAGAGCAGCAGGGAGGCGAGGCCGGCGCGGGCCGCCTGGCCGCCGGACAGCGAGGTCATCGGCTGGTCGAGGTCCACGGCGAGGCCGAGCGAGTCGGCGACCTCCTCCGCGCGCTCCTCCAGGTCGGCGCCGCCCAGTCCGAGCCAGCGTTCCAGGGCGACCGCGTAGGCGTCGTCGGCGCCGGGCGCCCCGTCGACCAGCGCCTGCGTGGCCTCGTCCAGCACGTGCTGCGCCTCGGCGACACCGGTGCGGCGGGCCAGGAACGCCCGGACGCTCTCCCCCGGCCGGCGCTCGGGCTCCTGCGGCAGGTGCCCGACGGTCGCGGTCGGCGGCGACAGCCGCAGCTCGCCCAGCTCGGGTGCGGTGAGTCCGGCGAGCAGGCGCAGCAGGGTGGATTTGCCCGCGCCGTTGGCACCGACCAGACCGATCACGTCACCGGGGGCGACGACGAGGTCGAGCCCCGAGAAGAGGGAGCGGTCGCCGTGCCCGGCGGCGAGGTTCTTGGCGACGAGGGTGGCAGTCATCAGAACGCGATCCTAGTCGGCCGCTGATCCGCGCGGCGGACGCGCCCGGTGACGTGATCGGCCGGGTCCCGGCCGGGTCCTCCGCGGGCGCGGCGCGGTCGGGTCCTCCCCGGCCGGGCGCGGTATGTCGTGACCGGCCGGAGCACGAGATGTCCTGATCAGCCGGAGCACGGGATGTCCTGATCAGCCGGAACAAGGGATGTCCTGATCGGCCGGAACACGGCATGTCCTGATCGGCCTGGAAGGGCCTATCGTCCTCGCGTGGACACGGAGCCGAGTGACGAAGTGATCGTGGTCGGCGGCGGGATCGCCGGGCTGACGACGGCCGTGATGCTGGCGGAGTCCGGGCGGCGGGTGGAGGTGTGGGCACGGGAGTCCGCCGGGCGTACGACCTCGGCGGTCGCCGGAGGCCTGTGGTGGCCGTACCGCATCGAACCGGAGCCGCTGGTCGGTGCCTGGGCGCTGGAGTCGCTCGCGGTGTACGAGGCACTCGCCGCACGCCCGCGGGAGACGGGCGTACGCCTGCTCGACGGTGTCCACCGGGGGGTCCGCCTGGACGAGCTGGGCGAGTGGGCGGGCCGGGTGCCGGGGTTGCGGGAGGTGGCCGGCGGGCTCGCCGCCCGGCTGCCCGTGATCGACATGCCGGTGCATCTGGGGTGGCTGCGGGAGCGGCTGGCGAAGGCGGGCGGGGCGGTACGGGAGCGGGAGGTGACCGACCTGGCCGCGGTGCCTGCCCCCGTGGTGGTCAACTGCACCGGGCTCGGGGCCCGTTCGCTGGTGCCGGACCCCGCTGTGCGTCCGGTGCGCGGGCAGCTGGTCGTCGTGGCGAACCCGGGCGTCGGCACCTGGTACACCTCCGCCGACCACTCCTCCGCGACCTCCACCTACTTCATCCCGCAGCCGGGCGGGCTCCTCCTCGGCGGCACGGCGGAGGAGGACGACTGGTCCCTGGAGCCGGACCCGGACACCGCCGCGGCGATCGTCGCCCGCTGCGCGGCGGTCCGGCCGGAGATCGCCGGTGCGCGGGTGCTCGGCCACCGGGTGGGGCTGCGCCCGGCCCGCGACGCGGTGCGGCTGGAGCGCGAAACCCTGCCGGACGGGCGGGTGATCGTGCACAACTACGGCCACGGCGGTGCCGGGGTCACGGTGGCCTGGGGCTGCGCCCGGGAGGCGGCCGCTCTGACGACCCCGGCCGCCTGATCCGACAGCCGCCCACACCGGCCCCCGCCCGAGCCCACACGACTCCCGGCAGGCCCCGCGTCAGCCCCTCCCGGAACCACAGGCGATCCCTCGCGGGGCCGGGATCACCCTCGCCTGAGGCTGCGCCCGCGAGGCGGCCGCTCTGACATCCCCGGCCGCCTGATCCGACAGCCGCCCACACCGGCCCCCGCCCGAGCCCACACGACTCCCGGCAGGCCCCGCGTCAGCCCCTCCCACAGCCACAGGCGCCCTCGCGGGCCCACGCCGGCACACATCAGCCTTACGCGGGCCCGGGCCGACTCTGCCCCGCCCTTCGCGGGCCCGCCGGCTCCGCGCCCGCCGCGTCGGCCGCGCCCGCCGCGTCGGCCGTGTCAGGCCGCCGGAAGGCGGCCGGGGATGTGGAGGGCGCGGAGGCCGTCGAGGACTGAGGGTGCGGGCAGCGTGGAGGTGCTGCCGGAGGTGGCTCGGGCGAAGGCCGCCGCGCCGCCGACCAGGGGCAGCCGTGCGCCCGTACCGGCCAGGGACAGCCTGAGCGTCGGGCGGGTGGACGGCGGGTCGATGAGGTCCTTGTCCGTGCCGGCGACGATCAGGGCCAGGCGGTGTCCCCTGGGTACGACGTGGTCGGTGGCCGCGAGGTCGAGCGTCATCGTGTACGCCTTGCCGGGCGTGAGCGGGACGCCCTCGTGCAGGGAGGCGTAGTGGCCGAGGTCGCCCCAGCCGCGGCTGAACACCGTGTGGTCGACGGCGGCCGTCCTGGCACCGGTCTCCTTGAAGCAGGCGCTGTCCCCGGCCGTGCTCTCGCCCCAGCAGGTGCGGCCGGTGAGCGTGGTGATGCCCTCGCCGCCGTCGGCGTAGTCGCGGATGGTGTCGGGGCCGACGTCCACCAGGACGGCGGTCAGGTGGGCCGAGGCCGTGCTCGGGGTGGCGGTGACCGTCACCCTGGAGGAGCCGGACAGGCGCAGGTCGCGGGTGAGCGGTGCCGTGAGGAAGCCGGCCTTCTCGGGTGTGGACGTGGTCAGACGGGCGGCCCAGTCGGTCTCGCCGAGCTTGGGGTCGTCGGTGAGGGTCTCGGTGCCGCCTGCCGGTCGCAGGCCGAGCGTGCCGACGCCGGCCCTGGTGCCGGAGGCGGGGTGCAGGACGGTGGCGCGGGTGCCGTGCGGCGGCCAGGCGGCGGAGGTCACCCAGTGGTCGGGGTGTCGTTCGATGTCGGCCGTCGGCTCGCGGTCGATGCCGTTGTCGTAGCCGAGCAGTTCGTGGTCGAACCAGCGGTGCAGGGTGTCGACCCAGGCGCCGCGCCGGTAGTCGAAGGGGTCGACGTGCCCGGTCTGGGACAGCCAGATCTTCCGTGCGACCCCGTGTCGGGCGAGGGCGTCCCACCACTGGCCGAAGTTCTTGGTACGGACGTTGAGGTCCTGCATGCCGTGCACGACGAACACGCTGGCGCGCACCTTGGCCGCGTCCTTGACGTAGTCCCGTTCGGTCCACAGCGGGGTCCAGTCACCGCTGCGCGGGCTGCCGTCGGCGAGCCTCTTGCGTACGGCCGCGCAGTGGGCCCGCGCACCGTCGCTCTCGACGTAGCCGGCGAGCTCGTCGGGGCCGCCGTCGTAGAGCGGGGCACCCTGCGCGAAGTAGTAGTCGTACCAGGAGGAGATGGCGCTGATCGGGACGATGGTCCTCAGGCCCCTGACCCCGGTGGCGGCGACGCCGTTGGCGATCGTGCCGTCCCAGCTCTTGCCGATCATGCCGGTGCGGCCGTTGGTCCAGCCGGCCGTGACCGGTGTGCCGCCGGTGCGGGCGGTGTACGCCCTGGCCCGGCCGTTCAGCCAGTCGACGACGGCCTTCGCGGACCGGATCTCCGAGCGGCCGCCGACGTCGACGCAGCCGTCGGAGCGGTTGGTGCCCGTGAGGTCGACACCGACGAAGGCGTAGCCGCGCGGCACGAAGTAGTTGTCGTAGAACAGCGGCATCTGCACGACATGGCCGCTCGCGTCGTATGTCTTCCGCTGGCTCTCGTTGCCGCGCCCGCAGCAGGAGTAGTACGGGCTGGCGTCCATGATGACCGGCACCTTGCGGCCCTGCCGGGCCGGTTCGGCGGGCCGGACGATGTCGGCGGCGACCCGGTCGGACCTCCCGTCGCCGTCACCGTCGAGGCCCGTGTCCACCCACACGGACTCGCGGACGGCGTCGGCGTAGGAGTAGACGGGCCGGCTCTCGCGCGGGGGCGCGGCGTGTGCGGCGGCCGGGGTGAGGAAGAGCGCCGTCAGAATGGCGACGACCGCTGTCGCGAGCGTTCTCCAGATCGTGAAGCGCGTGCGTGTCGGCATGCGCGGACGGTACTCCGGTCAACTCCCGTGCAAAAGAGGGCAGCTGGGTGACGCGAGGGCGCTCGTGACGGCTGAATGGCGATCGTGTGACAGGAGGGGTCATGGACAGGTCAGGGATCACGGGGACTGAATAGGCTCCGAACAGACGTCCTGTCCCGACGACTTGGAGCTGACGTGCACCGCAGAATCATCGCGCCGGGCGCACTGGCCGCGGCCTCCCTCCTGCTGGCGATCCCGGCATCGGCCGCGAACTGGTCCCCCGGCGCACCGGGGATCGGCGACCCCTACTACCCGTACTACGGCAACGGCGGCTACGACGTGTCGCACTACGACCTGAGGCTGCAGTACCAGCCGAAGACGGACGAGTTGCAGGGCACGGCGACCATCCTGGCGAGGACCACGCAGGACCTGTCCAGTTTCGACCTGGACTTCCTGCTGGACGTGGGCGAGGTGCGGGTCAACGGCGCCAAGGCGGCGTTCGCCTCCTCGGGCCAGCACGAACTGGTCGTCACCCCGAAGCAGCCGATCGCCAAGGACACGCCGATCACGGTGGTGGTCCGCTACAGCGGGGTGCCGTCGACGAAGAGCGCCTACGGCTTCACCACGTGGCACCGGACACCGGACGGCGCCGTCGCGGCCGACGAGCCCGAGGCCGCCTGGTGGTGGTACCCGAGCAACGACCATCCGAGTGACAAGGCCACCTACGACGTGTCGGTGGCCGTCCCGGACGGCACCCAGGCCATCTCCAACGGCACCCTGCAGTCCACGAGCTCCAAGCTCGGCTGGACCCGTTACAACTGGCGGCAGGACAAGCCGCAGGCGACCTATCTGACCACGCTCGCCCTCGGCCGGTTCGACATCACCACCGGCACCTCCGACGGTGGTGTGCCCGTCGTCAACGCCTACAGCAAGGACCTGGGCGGCAACGACGGTGCCGCGCGGGCCAGCGTGGAGCGGACCGGGGAGCTGGTGGACTGGCTGAGCGGCTACTTCGGGCCGTATCCGTTCGGCTCGGCCGGCGGGTACGTGCCGAACACCACGACCGGGTACGCGCTGGAGACCCAGACCAGGGTCTACTACAGCCCGAAGCAGTTCGCGAGCGGCTCCAACACCTCGGTGGTCGTGCACGAGCTGGCCCACCAGTGGTACGGCGACGACGTGTCGCTGAAGGGCTGGAAGGACATCTGGATCAACGAGGGCTTCGCGCGCTACGCGCAGTGGCTGTGGTCCGAGCACGAGGGCGAGGGCACCGCCCAGGAACTGGCCGACTACGTGTACGCCTCGCATCCGGCCGACGACGCGTTCTGGAAGGTCGCGCCCGGTGACCCGGGCCCCGACCACCAGTTCGACGCCGCGGTCTACGACCGGGGCGCCGCCGCCCTCCAGGCGCTGCGCAACGAGATCGGTGACCGCGCCTTCTTCGCGATCCTGAAGGGCTGGCCGAAGGAGCACGCGTACGGCAACGCCTCGGTGGCCGACTTCCAGAGGTACGCCGAACGGGTGTCCGGCAAGCGGCTGTCCGGGCTGTTCGACACCTGGCTCTTCCAGCCGTCGAAGCCTGCCGCGGCCGCTGCCCGGTCGCTGGTGAAGTCGGCAGAGGTGCCGGCGCGGCCGAAGTCGTGGAAGAAGATCGAGGCCACGAACGACGTCCACGGGCACTAGAAGTGTCCTGAAGATCTTGAAAATGCGCCCGGCTTGCCCTACTTGGTGACGATTAACGTTTACCCGCAATCCGGGGCGAGTCGGGCGACCAGAGCAAGATCTTCATCGGCGTTCTAGGCCCTGTCTGACAATGCGCGTCTGCCGCGCGACGCCATGCACGCACTCTCGCCGCACCGGCCCCAGACCCGAGTACGTCCAGTACGAGCGCCTGGGGCCGGCACACCGAGACCACGCACCTGACGCCGCGCGGCCGCCCTGCGGGCGACGACGCGCATTGTCAGACAGGACCTGGCCCGGCGCCTCACGGTCGCCCGGCGGAGTCCTGCCGGCTCGGCTCGGCCGCCCGTTCGAGCAGCTCGTCCCGGTCTATCGCCTCCGTGCGGGAGGCCGGGACGGTGCACGCGTGGGCGCCCGCGATCGCGCCGTAGCGGGCGCACACCTCGGGCGGCTCGCCGCTGAGCCGGCCGAAGAGGAACGCGGCGGCGAAGGCGTCGCCCGCGCCGTTGGAGTCGACCACCGGCGCGGGCGGGGCCGTCGCCGGAATCCGGGTCAGTTCGCCGCCGGCCAGCAGACAGGCACCCCGCGCACCGGCGGTGGCGACGACGGTCCCGGCCCGGCCGCGCTCGGCGACGCGCCGCATGGTCCGCTCGGGGTGGGCCAGGGCGGCGGCTGACAGGAAGACGACGTCGGCCGCGTACGCGAAGGGCTCGTGGTACGGGTTCTCGCCGTCCCAGTCGTGCAGGTCGGTGGAGAGCGGCACGCCCGCCTCGCGCAGCAGCGGCAGGGTCTCGGCGCACGGCTGGGTGATGGTCACGTGCACATGCCGGGCTGCGGCGGCCAGGGCGCGCACGGTGGCCTCGGGGAAGCGGTCGCCGGCACGGGTGCGGCTGGTGTCGTACAGCGACAGGCGGCGCCCGTCCGGGCCGACCAGGTTCACCGCCCGCTTGGTGCCGAGGGGCTGCGCCGGCGCGGTGAGGGCGATGCCGTGCTCGCGGTGCAGGGCGCGGACGAGGTCTCCCTCGGGGTCGTCGCCGAGCAGGTCGAGGTGGTGGACGTCCAGGCCGAGAGCGGCCAGGCCGAGGGCGACGAAGTCGCCGGTCTGCCCGGCCCTGGTGCGGATCCCGGAGTCGATCATGTAGCTGTCGGCGTACGGCAGGGGCAGTTCGGGGACCTGGATGATCGTGTCCACGCCTGCTCCGCCCAGTACCAGGACATCGGGCCGCCCGGTCACCGGCCGCCCGCCCCGCTGACCGCGTCCCGACACGGAACGGTGGCGTCACCCCGGACACACGTGATCTCCGACATGACGCCACCGTAGGCGGTGCCACCGGCGGTGGCACAGGGGTTTTCCCGGGTGCTACTTCGCGGACCCGGTCAGCTGCTGCGCGGAGTTCCGCGACACCCGGCGGCGGACGCCGAACCAGCCGGCGACCAGCATGACGGCGATCACCGGGATGAGGAGCAGGGTCTTGCGGCCGACCTCGGGGTCGTTCCACATCATGCCGAGGCAGACCATGAGGAAGGCGATCGTGGCGATCTCGGTGGCCGGGCTGAACCGCAGCCGGAAGTGCGGCCGGGTCACCAGGCCCGCGCGGGCACGGCGGACGAAGACCAGGTGGCAGACCATGATGATCACCCAGGTGCTGATGATGCCGAGGGAGGCGACGTTCAGCACGATCTCGAAGGCCTGGCTCGGCACCAGGTAGTTGAGGCCGACACCGAGCACGCAGACCGCGCAGGTCAGCAGGATGCCGCCGTAGGGGACCTGGCTGCGGTTCATGCGGGCGGTGAACTTCGGGGCGGAGCCGGCCGTCGCCATGGAGCGCAGGATGCGGCCGGTGGAGTACAGGCCGGAGTTGAGCGAGGACATGGCGGCGGTCAGTACGACCAGGTTCATCACGTCGCCGGCGGCCGGGATGCCGATCTTCGACAGGACCGTGACGAACGGGCTCTGGTCGGCGGAGTACACCGCGCCGGGCAGCAGCAGGGCGAGCAGCACGACGGAGCCGACGTAGAACACGCCGACGCGCCACATGATCGAGTTCACCGCGCGCGGGACGACCTTCTCCGGCGCGGCGGTCTCGCCGGCGGCGACGCCGACCAGCTCCAGGGCGGCGTACGCGAAGATCACGCCCTGCATGACGAGGACGACCGGCATCAGGCCGTGCGGGAAGACACCGCCGTGGTCGGTGATGACGCTCAGGCCGGGCTTGGTGCCGTCGACGTCGTGCCGGGTGGCCAGCAGGAAGATGCCGACGAGCATGAAGCCCACCAGGGTGGCGACCTTGATGATCGCGAACCAGAACTCCATCTCGCCGAAGATCTTCACCGAGATCAGGTTCACGGCGAGCACCACCGCGAGGGCGATCAGCGCCATCACCCACTGCGGGACGGAGGTGAACATGCTCCAGTAGTGCGTGTACAGGGCGATGGCGGTGATGTCGGCGATGCCGGTGGTCGACCAGTTCAGGAAATACATCCAGCCGGCGACATAGGCGCCCTTCTCGCCGAGGAACTCGCGCGCGTAGCTCACGAAGGAGCCGGAGGACGGCCGGTACAGGACCAGCTCGCCGAGGGCGCGGACGACGAAGAAGGCGAAGACGCCGCAGACCAGGTAGGCCAGGGCGAGCGCCGGTCCCGCGTTGTGCAGGCGGCCGCCGGCGCCGAGGAACAGGCCGGTGCCGATGGCGCCGCCGATGGCGATCATGTTGACGTGCCGGGCCTTGAGGTCCTTGCTGTAACCGGCGTCACCCGCGTCCGCGGGCGTCCGGTCCACCTCGGGATGGGCTGCGGTCTGTGCCGTTTCCACGGCTTCCTTGCTGCTCACGGGTGGTACCACTTCCTGGTGCGCCCGGGCCTCGTGGGCCCGGGGTTCGTGCAGGTCCTGGCCCGCACCACCCTGGTGTCGCGGTACAGACCAAGGCAGTAGCTTCCCAGAGAGAGCGCCGGTACGCGGTGGTCCACATCACACAGCGTTACTTCTCACATGTTCCGCCCGCAGTACACATGAGCTTCGCCGAGGTTTCACAGTATTGGTGTAACAGCGATACTGCTGCACATGACGACCGATGCCGAGGAGCCCACCCTCACCATCGACGAGCTGGCCGCCCGGGCCGGCGTCACGGTGCGCACCGTCCGTTTCTACGGCAGCAGGGGCCTGCTCCCGCCACCGGTGATCGGTCCGCGCCGGGTGGGTCACTACGGTCCCGGGCACGAGGCGCGGCTGGCTCTCATCGAGGAGCTGCAGCAGCAGGGCATGACCCTGGCGGCGATCGAGCGGTATCTGCGGCAGCTGCCGCCGGACCTGAGCCCGCACGACCTGGCCATCCACCGCGCGGTGATCGCCTCCTGGGCGCCGGACGCGGCGGAGACGGTCTCGCGCCGCGATCTCGAGCGGCGGGCGGGCCGGCCGCTGAGCGAGCAGGACGTGGAGCGGCTGACGGCGATGAACGCCGTCGCACCCGGCGACGGCGACACCTTCCGCGTGGACGCCGGGCTCCTCAGGCTCGGCGTCCGGCTCCTCGACGTACCGCTGTCGCAGGAGGCGATCCTCGCGGCGCGCAAGGTGCTCGTCGAGCACTCGCGCGCCGCGGCTCACGAACTCTCCCGGCTCTTCCGCGGCGAGGTGGCGGAGCGTGACGCCCGGGATGTGAAGTCCCTGTCGGCGCACATGCATCCCCTGGTGGTGCAGGCGCTGCTGACCACGTTCCAGCGGTCGCTGCGGGAGGAGCTGAGCGAGTGGCTCGACGGCTCAGGACCGGACTGAGTCGCCGAACGTCTCCCCCTTCTCCGCCTTGTCCACGAGGAGCGCCGGCGGGGTGAAGCGCTCTCCGTAGGTCTCGGCGAGTTCCCGCGCGCGTGCCACGAATCCGGGCAGGCCGCCTTCGTAGCCGTTGATGTACTGGAGCACGCCGCCGGTCCAGCCGGGGAAGCCGATGCCGAGGATCGAGCCGATGTTGGCGTCGGCGACGGAGGTGAGCACACCCTCCTCCAGCAGGCGCACGGTGTCGAGTGCCTCGGCGAAGAGCATGCGCTCCTGCATGTCCCGGAACGGGATCCGGTGGCCGGGCCGGGTGAAGTGCTCGCGCAGTCCCGGCCAGAGCCCGGCGCGCCTGCCGTCCTCCGCGTAGTCGTAGAAGCCGGCGCCGCCGCTGCGGCCGGTGCGGCCGAACTCGTCGACCATGCGGTCGATGACCGCCTCCGCCGGGTGCGCGGCCCAGGTGCCGCCCGCCTCCTCGACGGACCGCCTGGTCTCGTTGCGGATCTTGCGCGGGAGGGTCAGGGTCAGTTCGTCCATCAGGGACAGCACCTTGGCGGGGTATCCGGCCTGGGCCGCGGCCTGCTCGACGGAGGCGGGCTCGATGCCCTCGCCGACCATGGCGACGCCCTCGTTGATGAAGTGGCCGATCACCCGGGAGGTGAAGAAGCCGCGCGAGTCGTTCACGACGATCGGCGTCTTGTTGATCTGCCGGACCAGGTCGAAGGCCCGGGCGAGGGCCTCGTCGCCGGTGCGCTCGCCCTTGATGATCTCCACCAGCGGCATCTTGTCGACCGGCGAGAAGAAGTGCAGCCCGATGAAGTCCGCCTGGCGCTCCACACCCTCGGCGAGCGTCGTGATGGGCAGGGTGGAGGTGTTGGAGCACAGCAGGGCGTCCGGGGCGACGACCGACTCGATCTCCTGGAACACCTTGTGCTTGAGGCTGGTGTCCTCGAAGACGGCCTCGATGACCGCGTCGCAGCCCGCGAGGTCGGCGGCCTCGCCGGTGGGGGTGATGCGGGCGAGCAGCGCGTCGGCCTTGTCCTGGGTGGTACGGCCCTTGGCCACGGCCTTGGCGCACAGCTTCTCGGAGTACGCCTTGCCCTTGAGGGCCGCCTCCAGGGAGACGTCCTTCAGGACGACCTCGATCCCCGCGCGGGCGCACGAGTAGGCGATGCCGGCGCCCATCATCCCGGCACCGAGGACGGCCACCCTGCGGACCTGGCGGGGCTCGATGCCCCGGGGGCGGTTGGCGCCGGAGTTGACCGCCTGCAGGTCGAAGAAGAACGCCTGGATCATGTTCTTCGAGGTCTGCCCGGCGGCCAGCTCCACGAAGTAGCGGGCCTCGATGACCTGGGCGGTCTCGAAGTCGACCTGGGAGCCCTCGACGGCGGCCGCGAGGATGTTGCGGGGGGCCGGGTAGGGCGCGCCGCCGGTCTGCTTGCGCAGGTTGGCCGGGAAGGCGGGCAGGTTGGCGGCGAACTTCGGGTTGGCCGGGGTGCCGCCGGGGATCCGGTAGCCCGGCTTGTCCCAGGGCTGCTGGGACTCGGGGTTGGCGTCGATGAAGGCGCGGGCCTTGGCCAGCAGCTCCTCCCGCGTGGCGGCGACCTCGTGCACGAGGCCGTTCTCCAGGGCGCGCGGCGCGTTGTACTGCTGCCCCTGGAGCAGCACCTTCAGCAGCGCGTCCGCGATGCCGAGCAGCCGCACCGTCCGGACGACTCCGCCGCCGCCGGGGAGCAGGCCGAGGGTGACCTCGGGGCAGCCGATCTTGGTGCCGGAGGTGTCGAGGGCCACCCGGTGGTGGCAGGCCAGGGCCAGTTCGAAGCCGCCGCCGAGGGCCGCGCCGTTGATCGCGGCGACGACCGGCTTGCCCAGGGTCTCGATCCGGCGCAGGTTGCGCTTGATGGCGAGGCCGCCGTCGAACAGCTCCTGGGCGGTCCCGGGGGTGACCCTGATCAGGTCGCGCAGGTCGCCGCCCGCGAAGAAGGTCTTCTTCGCGGAGGTGAAGATGATGCCGCGGACGGACTCCCGCTCGGCCTCCAGCCGGTCGGTGATCGCGGCGAGGGAGTCGCGGAACGCCTGGTTCATGGTGTTCGCGGACTGGTTGGGGTCGTCCAGGACGAGGGTGACGACACCGGTGTCGTCCTGCTCCCAGCGGATGGTGGTGCTCTCGGTCATGACAGTCGTCTCCGTTGAAGTCGCTTGGTGGCGCTGGGAGTTCAGATGCGCTCGATGATCGTGGCGATGCCCATGCCGCCGCCCACGCACAGCGTGGCGAGGCCGTACCGCTTGTCCTGGCGCTCCAGTTCGTCGACGAGGGTGCCCAGGATCATGGCGCCGGTCGCGCCGAGGGGGTGACCCAGGGCGATGGCCCCGCCGTTGACGTTGACCTTGTCCAGGGACAGGCCCATGTCCTTCACGAAGCGCAGCACGACCGCCGCGAACGCCTCGTTGATCTCGACCAGGTCGATGTCGTCGATGGTGAGGCCGGCCTTGGCGAGGGCCTTGCGGGTGGCGGGGGCGGGACCGGTGAGCATGATGGTCGGCTCGGAACCGGAGACGGCCGCGGAGACGATGCGCGCGCGGGGGGTGAGGCCGTGACGGTCGCCGACGTCCTTGGAGCCGATCGCGACGAGCGAGGCGCCGTCCACGATTCCGGAGGAGTTGCCCGCGTGGTGCACGTGGTCGATCTTCTCCACCCAGTGGTACTTCTGCAGTGCCACGGCGTCGAAGCCGCCCAGGTCGCCGATGTCCGCGAACGACGGCTTGAGCCCCGCGAGGGAGTCGGCGGTGGTGCCGGGGCGCGGGTGCTCGTCGTGGTCGAGGACGACCAGGCCGGCGCGGTCCTTGACGGGGACGACCGAGCGTTCGAAACGGCCGTCCTTGATGGCGTTGGCGGCGCGCTCCTGCGACAGGGCCGCGTACTCGTCGACGTCCCGGCGGGAGAAGCCCTCGATGGTGGCGATGAGGTCGGCGCCGATGCCCTGCGGCACGAAGTTGACGTCGAGGTTGGTCATCGGGTCGTTGAACCAGGCGCCGCCGTCGGAGGCCATCGGGACGCGGGACATCGACTCCACGCCGCCCGCCAGGACCAGGTCCTCCCAGCCCGCACGGACCTTGGCCGCGGCCATGTTGACGGCCTCGAGACCGGAGGCGCAGAAGCGGTTCTCCTGTACGCCCGCGACCGTGTCCGGGAGTCCGGCGGCGATCGCGGCGATCCGGGCGATGTCGGAGCCCTGGTCGCCGACCGGCCCGACGACGCCGAGCACGATGTCGTCGATGGCGGCCGGGTCCAGGCCGGGGAAGCGGTCGCGGATCTCATGGATGAGACCGACGACCAGGTCGATGGGCTTGGTGCCGTGCAGGGCGCCGTTCGCCTTGCCGCGGCCGCGCGGGGTGCGGATCGCGTCGTACACGTACGCTTCGGTGCTCACTGGTGTGCCTTTCGGGAGGGTGGGCCGAGCGGGTGGGCCGGGTCAGTCGCGGTCGGCGACCGGGTCGTCGTTCACACGTTGCGGTATTCCCCAGTCGCGCGCCACCGCCTCGGTGTCCGCGCCGGGCCGGGCGGGTGCGGTGCGGACGGTGGTGGGGGTCGCGGAGAAGCGGGGAGCGGGCGCGGGCTGGGTGATGCCGGCGTGGTCGGTGAAGGTGCCGCGGGCGGCCAGGTGCGGGTGGTGCGGGGCCTCGCTCAGGGAGAGGACGGGGGCCACGCACGCGTCGGAGCCCTCGAAGACGGCCGTCCACTCGTCGCGGGTACGAGAGGCGAAGCGGGCCGCGATCCGCTCGCGCAGTTCGCCCCAACGGGTCCAGTCCTTGTGGGCGCCGGCCAGGTCGTCCAGGCCGAGCAGGCGCAGGAACTCCTCGTAGAACCGTTCTTCCAGGGCACCCACCGCCATGTGCCGGCCGTCGGCGGTCTCGTAGGTGCCGTAGTAGGGGCAGCCGCCGTCGAGGAGGTTGGCGGCGCGCCGGTCCTGCCAGCCGCCGGCGGCCAGCATGCCGTGGATCATCGCCGAGAGGTGGGCCGTGCCGTCGACGATGGCGGCGTCGACGACCTGGCCGGTGCCGGTCGCGCGCGCGTGGTGGAGGGCCGCGAGGACGCCGACGACCAGGTAGAGGGAGCCGCCCGCGTAGTCACCGAGCAGGTTGGCGGGGACGGCCGGGGGCTCGTCCGGGCGGCCGATCATGCCGAGGGTGCCGGTGAGCGCGATGTAGGCCACGTCGTGGCCGGCGCGGGGGGCGAGCGGGCCGTCCTGGCCCCAGCCGGTCATCCGGCCGTAGACCAGGCGGGGGTTGCGGGCGTGGCACTCCTCGGGGCCGATGCCGAGCCGCTCGGCGACGCCCGGGCGGTAGCCCTCGACGAGGATGTCGGCCCGCTCGGCGAGGTCGAGGACGCGGGCGGGGCCGTCGGGCGCCTTCAGGTCGATCAGAACCGAGCGCTTGTTGCGGTTGGTCACGTCGTACGCGGGGTCGATCGCGAGTCCCGGGCCGCCCGGGCGGTCCACCCGGACCACGTCCGCGCCCAGGTCGGCCAGGAGCATCGCGGCGAACGGGCCCGGCCCGATGCCGGCCAGCTCCAGCACGCGCACACCGGTGAGCGGGCCGTTGCACGGCCTGGTCGGCTTGCCTGCCGTCGTCATGGGTCCAGCCCCCGGAGAGTGTGTGACACAACTGATGTAACACCGGTGATGCTAAGAACACGTTCCACCAGACACAAGACCTCAACGAGCAAGCGCTTAGCCAAGTGCCCGACGGAGGGCCGATCACCCGGGAGAGTGAGAAAGCGCCCCGCTCGGCGACCGAGTCCTCCGCGTCCCCCCTTCGGCGCCGGAGGGGCGGTGACTCCCCGCCCCTCCGTGCCGCGCCCCGACGCCCGGCCCCGCGGTGACGCCCGACGGGACGCCGCTGCCACCGCCGTCTCCGGGCTGCTCGTCGCATTGCGCACACTTCACGCTAGCCTCGGCGACCGACAGTGGCGCGGGCTGAACGACCAAGGGGTGTCATGAACAGGCCAAACAGGACAGACCGTCCCTATGACCTCGTGCTCTTCGGAGCGACCGGTTTCGTCGGCACGCTCACCGCGGAGTATCTCGCCGCGCACGCGCCGACGGACCTGCGCTGGGCGCTCGCCGGCCGCGACGAACACCGGCTGGAGCGACTGCGCGAGCGGCTGCCCGGCGGCACGGACATCGGCGTCCTGCGGGCCGACGTCGACGAACCGGCCACCCTGCGCGCCCTCGCCGAACACGCGCGCGTGGTCGCCACCACCGTCGGACCATACGTGCGCTACGGCGAGGAACTGGTCGCCGCCTGCGCGGACACCGGCGCGGACTATCTGGACCTCACCGGGGAGCCGGAGTTCGTGGATCTCATGTACGTCCGGCACGACGCACGCGCGCGTGAGACGGGCGCCCGGCTGGTGCACGCCTGCGGCTTCGACTCGGTACCGCACGATCTCGGCGTGTACTTCACGGTGGGGCAGCTGCCGGAGGGCGTGCCGCTGACCGTGGACGGATACGTGAGCGCCGACGCGGCCTTCTCCGGCGGCACCCTCGCCTCGGCGCTGAACCAGGCGGCCCGCGGCCGGCGGATGCTCGCCGCGGCGCGCGACCGGGGGCGGCACGAGCCGCGGCTCATGGGACGCAGGGTGGCCGCGCCGACGGGCGTCCCGAGGTTCGCGGGAGAGGTCGGCGCGTGGGCGCTGCCGCTGCCGACCATCGACCCGCAGATCGTGCGCCGTTCGGCGAAGGCGCTGGAGCGGTACGGTCCCGACTTCCGCTATCGCCACTACGCCGCGGTCAAGCGTCTCCCGGTCGCCCTCGGCTCGGTCGCGGCCGTCGGCACGGCGGTGGCCGCCGCACAGCTGCCGGCCGCGCGGCGGTGGCTGTCGGACCGGCTCAAGCCGGGCGACGGGCCCACCGCGGAGAAGCGGGCGAACAGCTGGTTCAGGGTGCGCTTCGTCGGCGAAGGCGGCGGACGGCGCGTGTTCACCGAGGTCGCGGGCGGCGACCCGGGGTACGACGAGACGGCGAAGATGTTCGCCGAGGCCGCCCTCAGCCTGGCCTTCGACGACCTGCCTCCCACGGCCGGCCAGGTCACCACGGCACAGGCGATGGGCGACGCGCTGACGGCCCGGCTGCGCACCGCCGGAATCACGTTCCGGGTCGCGGCGACCCACTAGCCCGGGGGCGCCACCGGCCCCCGGCGCCGGTCACCCGAGGCCACCGGGCCGCTCACCGCCGCAGCCCGCGCTCCGCCACCCGCCCCGCCTCTCGCCGCCGTCCACCCCGCCGCGTACCGCCGCTCGCTCCACTGTTGCGGTACTACGACTCGGCGTACCGGGAGGCCGGCGGGCGGCGCGTCGTGGAGTCCCGAGCCTTCCCGCCGGCCAGGTCCTGTGCCGCCTCGCGCAGTGCCCGGCGGCACAGGGCGTCCGCCTTGCGCGTGGTCTCGGGCAGGCGGTAGCGCGGGGTCAGCGCCAGGATGTGCGCCAGCGCGTTGTCCAGGCTCACCCGGTGGCCGACCGAGACGAAGACCGGTCTGACGCCGTCCCGGGTGCGCAGCGCGCGCCCGACCTCCTCGGTCCCCGCGAGCAGCGGCGTACTGGCGCCCCGGGCGGCGGCCGGATCCGCGTAGGTGAAGGCGAACGGGTTCTTCGCGACGCCGATGGTCGGCAGGTCCGTGGTCACGCCCAGGTGGCTGGCGAGCCCGAAGCGGCGCGGGTGGGCGCGGCCGTATCCGTCGCACACCACCAGTCCCGGCGGGCACGGCAGGGCGTCCAGGGCGGCCCGGACGGTGGGGATCTCGCGGAAGGCGAGGAGACCGGGGACGTACGGGAACGAGACCCGGCCGACGGCCGTGGCCTCGGCCACCACCTCCAGCGTGGCGGCGTCGAGGACGACGGCCGCCGCGGCGACGAGGTCGAGACCGTCGTCGTAGGCGACATCGACCCCGGTGACACGGCCGCTTCCGGCCGGCGGTCCCGGCTCGTCAAGCACGACGTGCCCGCGCAGTTCGTCCTGTACGGCGCGGGCCTCTTCCTCGGTCGCGGGCCAGCCCGCCGGAACGCCTACGGTCGTCATGATGATCCCGACTGTACGGGCGCCCGGGCCGGATCCACGCACAGGGGGCACGCTGCCGGGCCCGAGCCGGACGGCCCCCGGCGGACGCCGGTCCGGGTCGCCCGGCTCCCCTGACCGCTCAGCTCTTCTTCGAGTTCAGCGCACGCTGCAACTGGTCCTTGTTCATGTTCGAACGGCCCTCGATGCCACGCTGCCTGGCCTCGTTGTACAACTGGTCGCGGGTCGGGCCGTGCGAACCGACGCGGTTGCCCGACCGCTGGCCACCACGCTTGCTCGACGACATGTCCTGCTTCGAACTGCGGCTCGCCGTCCTGGACTCGCCGGAGCGGGCGCGTTCCTTGTTGACCGTGCGCGCGGCGATCTCCTTGGCGCGTCCGGCGCTCTCGCCCCGGTCCTGCGCGCTCTCCTTGATGTGCTCGTACTGACGCTCGCGCTTGGGGCTGGAACCGGCTGGCATGATCGCTCCCTTCCTTTGCGAGGGGGAACGGGTACCCGGATTCTCCGGACACCTGCATCGGCGGTCGTGCACCGGTGAACTCGCGCCCGCCGGGGGCTCAGCGTTCCAGCCGGGCCACCCTGCCCCGCTCGCCGGCCGCCCAGCAGCTCAGGTCGGCCGTGCAGGTGACGGTGTCGTAGGAGCCGGTGTCGATCGTGCGCCAGGTGCGGCCGCCGTCGGTGGTCAGGTCGGTGCCGGTCGGGCCGACGGCCAGCGCGGCGGTGCGGCTGTGCGGGAGCCAGGCCGCGCCAGAGCGGTAGGCGGGCGGCGGCGTGCCGGCGGGCCGCCAGGTGCGGCCGCCGTCGGCGGTGACCGCTGCGGCCTGCGGGGAGGGCTGGTCGGGCCGATAGTCGCCGCCCACGGCGACCCCGTGGGCGCGGTCGCGGAAGGCGAGGGCGAAGACGCCCCGGGCCGGATCGCCCGCCGGGACGGGTGCACCGGCGGCCGTCCAGGTGAGGCCGCGGTCGGCCGAGTGCAGCACGCGCGCGTGGGCGCCGCCACCGGTGGCCAGCCAGACGTCCCGCGAACCGGCCGTCACCAGGCACTGGCCGCTCGCGGCGAACCCCGCCTCCCCCTCCAGGGCCGGCGGCATGCCGTCGGAGGGCAGCACCCGCCAGGAGCGGCCGCCGTCACCCGTGGACAGGATGCGGAACTTCCCGTCCACGGGGTCGCTCACGGCGAGGCCGTGCCGGCGGTCGAAGAAGGCAAGACAGTCGTAGAAGGCCTTCGGGTCGGCGTTGCGGAACGACTCCGTCCAGGTCACGCCGGCGTCCTCGGTGCGGTACACCCGGGAGTCCTGGCCCTCGCCGATGGCCAGCACCACCGCGCGCCGCGCGTCGAAGGCCTGCACATCCCGGAACTCCAGCTCGCCGGCCCCCGGCGGAGAGACGTTTCGCCAGGTGGAGCCGCCGTCCGTGGTGCGCAGCACGGTGCCGCCCGTACCGGCCAGCCAGGCCGTGTGCCGGTCGACGGCCGCCAGTCCCCGGAAGCGGACCTGCGGGGTGCCGGTGTCCTTGGCCGCCCAGTGGACGCCGCCCGGGTGCGCGCCCTCCCGCCCGAACGGTCCGGCCTCGGCCGCCGGGACCGCCAGCGCGGCCAGCGCCGCCCCGCACGCCACCCCCGCCGCCACCAGCCTGCTCGTCCGTCCGCTGCGTCGCGTGCTCCCCAAGCGCCTCATGGCGGGCGAAGCTAGCCCATGCCTCCGGCGCCGTCCAGAGGCCCGACCGCCGGCCCGGGCCGTACGGGGCGGCCGGTACGGGGCTGCGCGGACGGTCCGCTTCGCCCTGTGCGCGGACGTCCGGCTTCGCCCCGGGCGCGGACCTCCGGCTCACCCCCGCACCCCCGCACCCCCGCACCCCCGCACCCCCGCACCCCCGCACCCGGACCCGGTTCCGCGGACCACATCGGGGCGCTGCCCGGACCTCCGGCTTACCCCCGCACCCCCGCACCCGGCACGCACAGCACCCGGTCCCGCGCACCGGGCCCCGGGGCGCGCGGCACCCGGCTTCCGCCACGCGCGACCAGCGGCGCCCTCCATGCCCGACCAGCGGCGGCCGCCATGCACGGACCTGCGTTTTCCGCCATGTATGGAGGCGGTGACCGAGGTCACTAGTACATCGTGTGCACGCGTCGGCCGATTCCGTCGTCTCCTCCTGTGCCGGGTGTCGCACATTCGGACGCAGTCCAGCCGTCACGAGGGAGCAAGGCGTTGTCCACCGTCATCGAGCAGCCCGTAGAGGCCCGTCTCGTCGCCGCCGCACCGCGCATGCCGAGCATCCCCGCCACGCTGCGCTACGACCGGTGCGACCCGTTCGCCGTCCGTATGACCTTTCCGGCGCCTGCCACCCTGGAGGGCGTCGAGGTGTGCTGGACCTTCTCCCGGGAGCTGCTGACGGCCGGGCTGCAGGGCCCCGAGGGCTGCGGCGACGTCCGCGTGCGGCCGTACGGGTACGACCGCACGGTGCTGGAGTTCCACGCCCCGGAGGGCACCGCCGTCATCCATGTGCGCTCGGGCGAGATACGGCGGTTCCTGGCGGCGGCCGACGAACTGGTGCCCGTCGGCCGCGAACACCTCCAGCTCGACCTCGACGACGGCCTGGCCGAGCTGATGCGGGACGCCTGCTGAGCCCTGCGCGCGGACGCCTGCTCATCCCTACGCGGGGACGTCTGCCGATCCCCGCGCACGCGGACGGCGCCCGCTGAGCCCTGAGCACCCGTGAGGGTGTGGGCCCACGCGCCGGATCCGGTGCGGAGCCGGAGCACGGGCGAGACGCGGCCGTAATCGCGTTGACAGCCCCCCGGCCCCCTCCTACGGTTTTCTCGGTCCTGTTGCCGTCGATTGGAGAAGGACGTTGCTCGTCTGAGGTCCTGAGACACCGCGTCCACACCCGCGAGGTGTGCGTGGCGTACGACCTCGGCGTCCGAGCCGTCCTCCCGGCACAGGCCCTTTTCCGTGGCCTTACCAGTGCCCAGGCCCATCGGTTTCTCGCCTCGCGGTGTCTCGACACGCGTCCACACGACCGCACACCCCTCGCGAGGCCCTCATGTCCGCTTCCCTCACCTGTACGTCCCTGTCCTTCGCCTGGCCCGACGGCACCCCCGTCCTGGACGGCCTCGACATCGCCTTCGGCCCCGGCAGAACCGGGCTGGTCGGCATCAACGGATCGGGAAAATCAACCCTGCTGAAGCTGCTGGCCGGTGAACTCGTACCGGCCCGCGGCACGGTCAAGGCGACCGGCCGGATCGGGTACCTCCCGCAGAACGTCACCCTCGACACCGCGCTCCGCGTCGACCAGGCGCTCGGTATCGCCGACCGGCGGGCCGCGCTGCACGCCATCGAGGCGGGCGACGCGGCCGAGGAGCACTTCGAGACGGTCGGCGACGACTGGGACGTGGAGGAGCGCGCCCTGGCCACCCTCGGCGAACTCGGCCTCGGCCACATCGGCCTGGACCGCACCGTCGGCCAGGTGTCCGGCGGCGAGTCGGTGCTGCTGCGGCTCGCCGCCCTGCTGCTGAGCCGTCCCGACGTCCTGCTGCTGGACGAACCCACCAACAACCTCGACCTGTACGCGCGCCGGCGGCTGTACCAGGCCGTCTCCGGATGGCCGGGCGTGCTGGTCGTGGTCAGCCACGACCGGGAACTGCTCGACCTGGTCGACCAGATCGCCGAACTGCGCTCCGGAGAGGTCGCCTGGTACGGCGGCAACTTCACCGCCTACGAGGAGGCCCTCGCCGTCGAACAGGAAGCGGCCGAACGGATGATGCGCGTCGCCGAGGCCGATGTCCGCAAACAGCAGCGCGAACTGGCCGACGCCCAGGTCAAACTCGCCCGCCGCAAACGGTACGGGCAGAAGATGAACGACCAGAAACGCGAACCGAAGATCGTCATGGGCAACCGCAAGCGCGCCGCCCAGGAGTCGGCGGGCAAGCACCGCATCCTGCACGAGGAGCGGCTCACCGAGGCCAGGGAGCGCCTGGACGAGGCGGCGGAGGCGGTGCGGGACGACGACGAGATCCGCGTCGAGCTGTCCTACACGGCCGTGCCGCCCGGCCGGCGGGTACTCACCCTGGAGAACCTGGCGATGGCCTACGGCGCACGCGTGGACGGCGTCGTCGATCTGCGCGGCCCGGAGCGGATCGCGCTGGTCGGCCGCAACGGCGCCGGCAAGACGACGCTGCTGCGGACCGTCGCCGGGGAACTGGAGCCGGTGGCGGGAGAGGCGCGGGCGCACGTCCCGCTGCGGTTCCTGCCCCAGCGGCTGGACGTTCTCGACGACCGTCTGACGGTCGCCGAGAACGTGGCCCGGTTCGCGCCGGGCGCCGCCAACAACCGCATCCGGGCCCGCCTCGCGCGCTTCCTCTTCCGGGGCGCACGCGCCGACCGGACGGCGGCCACGCTCTCGGGCGGCGAGCGCTTCCGGGCGACGCTGGCCGCGCTGATGCTGGCCGAGCCCGCACCCCAGCTGCTGCTGCTCGACGAGCCGACCAACAGTCTCGACATGGCCAGCGTCCGGCAGCTGACCTCGGCCCTGGAGTCGTACGAGGGCGCGCTGCTCGTGGCCAGCCACGACCTGCCGTTCCTCGAATCGATCGGCATCACCCGCTGGCTGCTGATGGAGGAGGGAGAACTGAAGGAGACCACTCCCGAGGATGTCGGGTCCCCGGCCCGGTCCTGACATCCCGGACGGTGGATCACGGCCCGGTCCTGACATCCCGGACGGGTGGGGCACGGCCCGGTCCTGACATCCCGGACGGGTGGGGCACGGCCCGACGGCAGGGTTTTGCCCCGGCCGGGGCGCCCTGCATGATGGCGGACCGGTGCCGCACCGCCGGCACCGGAAAGACCGCACCACCGCCCCGACCGATTGGAAAGGTCCCTCGTGCCCAGCAAGAAGGCCCTCGTCCGCCGCCCCTCCCCCCGCCTGTCCGAGGGCCTGGTGACACACATCGAGCGGGAGAGGGTCGACGTCGGGCTCGCCGTGGAGCAGTGGGAGGCCTATGTCGAGGCGCTGCGCACGCACGGCTGGGAGATCGTCGAGGTCGATCCGGCGGACGACTGCCCGGACTCGGTGTTCGTCGAGGACACCGTCGTCATGTACAAGAACGTGGCGCTGATCACCCGGCCCGGCGCCGAGTCCCGGCGGGAGGAGACCACCGGCGTCGAGGAGGCCGTGGCCCGCCTCGGCTGCTCGGTGAACTGGATCTGGGAGCCGGCCACGCTGGAGGGCGGTGACGTCCTGAAGGTCGGTGACACGGTCTACGTCGGCCGCGGCGGGCGGACCAACGCGGCCGGCGTGCAGCAGCTGCGGGCCGCGTTCGAGCCGCTCGGCGCGCGGGTGGTGGCCGTTCCGGTGAGCAAGGTGCTGCATCTGAAGTCGGCGGTGACCGCGCTGCCGGACGGCACGGTGATCGGGCACATCCCTATGGTGGACCGGCCCTCGCTGTTCCCGGGCTTCCTGTCGGTGCCGGAGGAGGCCGGCGCGCACGTGGTGCTGCTCGGCGGCGGCAAGCTGCTGATGGCGGCGAGCGCCCCGCGGACCGCGGAACTGCTGACCGACCTCGGTCACGAGGTGATCACCGTCGACATCGGCGAGTTCGAGAAGCTCGAGGGCTGTGTGACCTGCCTCTCGGTACGCCTCCGGGAGCTGTACGCCTGAACAGGGGAACCTCCGACTCCGCAGCCCCGCGACCAGCGGTCCTGGGGCTGGGCCCGACACCGGGGAAAGTCCGTCCACGCGTCCTGATCAGCGATCTTTACGGACGCCTTAACCTACGGCTTCGTAACCTACGGATTCGTAGCCTACGATCTCGTAGGTTTCCCGGCACCGCTCGCCGGACCGTCCCTCCCCCTCATAGCCCGGCGTCCCCCTGGAGTTCTCGTGACGATCACCTCCCCTCACCTCGGCAGCCCGTCCGTCTGGACCGACGCGCGACTGCTGTACGCGCTGGAGGAAGTGGTCGAGAGGGAGCTGAACCGGCACCTGCAGGTCGCCAAGGACTGGATGCCGCACGAGTACGTTCCGTGGAGCGACGGCCGTAACTTCCCCGGCCTCTTCGAGGACGGCGAGGCCTGGGGCAAGGAGCAGTCCAAGGTGACGGAGGTCGGCCGCATCGCCCTCGTGGTCAACCTGCTCACCGAGGACAACCTGCCCAGCTACCACCACGAGATCGCCTCGCTGTTCGGCCGCGACGGCGCCTGGGGCACCTGGGTGCACCGCTGGACGGCCGAGGAGGGCCGCCACGGCATCGTGATGCGCGACTACCTGCTCACCTCGCGCGCGGTGGACCCGGACAAGCTGGAGCAGTTCCGCATGTCCCACATGAGCGAGGGCTTCGAGTCGGACAACCGGCACTCGATGCTGCACTCGATCGCCTACGTGGCCTTCCAGGAGCTGGCCACCCGGATCTCGCACCGCAACACCGGCCACCAGTCGGGCGACCCGGTCTGCGACCGCATGCTGGCCCGCATCGCGACCGACGAGAACCTGCACATGGTCTTCTACCGCAACCTGCTGAAGGCCGCCTTCGAGCTCGCCCCCGACCTGACCATGCAGGCGGTCCGGGACGTCGTGGTCGACTTCCGCATGCCCGGCCACGGCATCCCCGGTTTCGAGCGGGCCGCGGCGCAGATGGCGATCGGCGAGGTCTACAACCTGCGCATCCACCACGACGACGTCCTGCAGCCGGTGCTGCGCTTCCTGAAGGTGCTGGAGATCGACGGCCTCGGCCCCGAGGGGCGCCAGGCGCAGGAGGAGCTCGGTCTGTTCATGGGCGGCCTGGACGCGGAGGCTCTCAAGTTCGACGAGAAACTGGCCGCCCGCAAGGCCCGCATGGCGGCGCGCGCCGGCGGCTGATCGCCGGGCCGGGTGACCGGCGCCCGGGCCGTACCGCGCGGTGGGTGTCAGGAGGAGGCGCGCCTGAGTGCGAGGCGCTCCTTTTCGGACAGTCCGCCCCAGACGCCGAAACGCTCGTCGTTGGCCAGCGCGTAGTCCAGGCAGGCCGGGCGCAGTTCGCACAGGGCGCAGATCCGCTTCGCCTCGCGCACCGAGCTGCCGGGATCGGGGAAGAAGAAGTCCGGCCCGGTCTGCGCGCACAGGGCCTGCGCCCGCCAGGTGTCGTCCGCCGGGGTGATGGTCGTGTCGAAGTGCATGGCCAGGATCGTGCCCTGCGGCGAAAAACGTTCGATCAACGCCGGGTCAACGCGGCCGCCTTGCCTCCGGCCGTCCCGATGATGCTCCTCGGACGTACGCCCGTGCACGGCGGCGCGCGGGGCGAGCGGGAAGACCGGAGGAACGCGTCCGGTCACGCTCGCGGCGAGGGGCCGGTCGGGTGAGTGGCGGTGCTCCGGCGGCGATTGTCAGTGGGCGGTGCCAGACTCGGCAGTGCAGAGGACGAGATCCTTTCCGAGGAGGGCGACGATGCTCACCACCCGTTTCGCCGACGGCGCCCCGAACTGGATCGACGTCGCCACGCCCGACATCGCCGGTGCGGCCTCCTTCTACGGCGATCTCCTCGGCTGGCGCTTCCGGTCGGCGGGACCGGACGCCGGTGGCTACGGCTTCTTCCAGCTGGACGGCAGGACCGTGGCGGGCGGTATGCAGACCGGCCCCGGGCAGAGCCCGCCCGCCTGGACCGTGTACTTCCGCAGTAAGGACGCACAGGCCACCGCCGAGGCGGCCGAACAGGCCCACGGCAGCGTGCTCCGGCAGCCGACGGACGTGATGGACCAGGGGCGCATGGCGGTTCTCGCCGACCGCGCGGGCGTGGTGTTCGGCATCTGGCAGCCGGGACAAACCGAGGGCCTGGACGCGGCGAACGAGCCGGGCGCCCTGTGCTGGGTCGAGCTGTACACCCCGGACATCGCCGCGGCCGCCGCTTTCTACCGCAAGGTGCTCGGCCTGGAGACGTCGGCGGCGTCCTTCCCGGGCAAAACGTACACCTGTGTCAACCCGAGCGGCGCCGACGACGCGGTGTTCGGCGGCATGGTGCCGCTGGCCGACGCTTCCGCCGAGGCGCAGGCCGGTGCCGGTCCGTACTGGCTGCCCTACTTCGAGGTCGAGAACCCCGACGCCGTCGCCGACCGGGCCCAGCGGCTCGGCGGGGCGGTGCGCCTGCCCCCGACGACGGTGCCGGGCGTCGGCCGCATGGCACAGTTGGCCGATCCCTACGGCGCACGTTTCGCCGTGATCAGGAGCGAGTCGGCGCAGGACTGACCGACGTGCCCCGTACCGGTCCTGCCCACCTGACGGGGAGGCCGCGGGACGGGGAGGCCGCGGGACAGGGAGGCCGCGGGACAGGGAGGCCGCGGGACAGGGAGGCCGCGGGACAGGGAGGCCGCAGGACGGGGAGGCCACATGACCGGGACCCCCTGTGATCGTGGGCCGGGTGACCAGGAGGCCGCGTGACGGGGACGGCTACGCGGACGCGCGGCGGCTATGCGGACGCGCGGCGGATCAGCGTCGTCGGCAGGATCACACCGGCGTCCGGCGCGACGCGCGCGTCCGGCGTGACCGGTGCACCCCGCTCGCCCCCCGCACCCCGTGCGCCCTGTCCACCCCGTGCGCCCGCCGCGTCCCGTGCGGCCTCCTCCCGGCCCCGGGCGCCGGACAGGGTGCCCCGCAGCAGCAGCCGGGCCATCAGCCGGCCCATCTCCTCTATCTCCTGACGGACCGTCGTCAGCGGCGGGTCGCTCTGTTCCGCCACGGGCACCATGTCGTCGAAGCCGATCACGGCCACGTCCTCGGGCACGCGCCGGCCGCGTTCGCGCAGCACGCGCAGGGCTCCGAGCGCGGTGATGTCGTTGGCGGCGAACACGCCGTCCACGTCCGGGCAGCGGTCGAGCAGCGTGCGCATCGCGCGCTCACCGCCGGCCGGGGTGAAGTCGCTCTCCACGACCAGCCGGGGGTCACTTCCGCCCGGCAGGCCGTCCATGACGTCCCGGTAGCCGTCGAGCCGGTCCACCGCCGAGGTCTGGTCCAGGGCGCCGGTGATGTGAGCGATGCGCCTGCGGCCGAGGTCCACGAGGTGGCGTACGGCCGTACGGGCCCCGCCCCGGTTGTCGCAGTCGACGTACACGGCGTCCGCGTGCCCCCTCGGGGAGCCGTCGGTGCCGTCGCCCCAGCCCGGCCGGCCGCCGAACACGGTGGGCACACCGGCGTCCTGAATGAGCCCGGGCAGCGGGTCGTCGAGGTGCAGGGAGAAGACGAGCGCCCCGTCGACGTGGCCTCCGGAGAGATACCGGGCCACGCGCGCGTGGTCGTCGCGGCCCTCGGTGAGCAGCAGCACGAGCTGGTTGTCGTGGGCGGTCAGTTCCTTGCTGATGCCGCGCAGCTGGAGGGCGAAGAAGGGGTCGGTGAAGACCCGGGTCTCCGGTTCGGCGATGACGACCGCGACGGCGTCGTGCCGTTTGGTGACGAGGCTGCGGGCCGCCTGGTTGGGGACGTATCCCAGTTCCGCCACCGCTCGGCGGACCCGCTCGGCCAGGGGCTCCCGCACCCCGTCCCCGCCGTTGACCACCCGTGACACGGTGGCCCTGGACACGCCGGCCCGCGCGGCCACGGCCTCCAGCGTGGGGCGCGACACTGCCTCGGTCACTTGGGGACTCCTCATCGGCGGCTGCGGGCCAGGATAGCCGCGAGCCCGGCCCGCCGTACGCGCCACCTCGCCCCTCGCCACCTGACCCTCGGTGCGACGGCGTTCCGGCCAGGACGCCGCCCCTCGTCGCCTCCCCCGCGGCGCGACGGCGTTCCGGCCAGGACGCCGCCCCTCGTGACCTCCCCCGCGACGCGACGGCGTTCCGGCCGACCTGGCCACCGACCCTCGGCGCGACGGCGTTCCGGCTAGGACGCCGCCCCTCGGCGCGCGCGGCTGGGCTGGACCCGCTTCGGTTCGCCCGGCATCTTCGGGTACTCCGGCGGGTACGGCAGGTCGCCCAGGCCGTGGTCGTGTTCGTCGCGGCGGGCCAGCTCCAGCAGCGCGTCCAGCGAGTAGGCGTGGTCGTCCATGTCGGCGTGCACGTCGCCGAGTTCGGCGAAGCGGGCCGGCATGGTGGCGAGGTCGAAGTCGGCGGGGCGGGCCACCCCGACCTCTTCCCAGCGCAGGGGGGCCGAGACGGGGGCGTTCGGGCCGGGGCGCAGGGAGTAGGCCGAGGCGATGGTGCGGTCGCGAGCCGTCTGGTTGTAGTCGAGGAAGATGCGGCGCCCGCGCTCCTCCTTCCACCACTTGATGGTCACGTGGTCCGGCATGCGGCGTTCCATCTCCCGGCCGACCGCGATCGCGGCGCGCCGCACCTGGGTGAAGGTCCAGCGCGGTTCGATGGGGACGAAGACGTGCAGGCCCCGGCCGCCGGAGGTCTTGGGCCAGCCACGCAGGCCGCCGAACTCGTCCAGGACCGCGCGCAGTTCGTGGGCGGCGCGGACGGCGTCGTCGTAGTCGGTGCCGGGCTGCGGGTCCAGGTCGATGCGCAGTTCGTCGGGGTGGTCGACGTCGGTGGCGCGTACCGGCCAGGGGTGGAAGGTGAGCGTGCCGTACTGCGCGGCCCACACCACGGCGGCCGGTTCGGTGGGGCACATCTCGTCGGCGCTGCGCCCGCTGGGGAAGGTGATGTGCGCGGTGGGGATCCAGTCGGGCATGCCCTTGGGGGCCCGCTTCTGGTAGAACCACTCGCCGCCGACGCCGTCCGGGTAGCGCTCCAGGGTGGTGGGGCGGTTGCGCAGGGCGCGCAGGATGCCGGGGGCGACGGCGGCGTAGTACCGGGCGACGTCCAGCTTGGTGAAGCCGCGCTCCGGGAAGAACACCTTGTCCGGGCTGGACAGCCGTACGGTCCGGCCGCCCACCTCCAGTTGCACCGCATCGCCCATGCCGCCACGGTAGGCGCACCCCGCACGGCTCGCACACCGGGCGGCAACGGGCGCCGGCGCGCAGAATCGGACCATGGATCTGCCGGTGATGCCGCCCGTGAAGCCCATGCTCGCCAAGTCGGTGGCGAAGATTCCGCCGGGTATGCAATACGAGGCGAAATGGGACGGGTTCCGCTCGATCGTGTTCCGTGACGGGGCCGACGTCGAGTTGGGCAGCCGTACCGGTAAGCCGTTGACCAGGTACTTTCCCGAGCTGGTCGCGGCGCTGAAGGAGCGGGTGCCCGAGCGGTGCGTACTCGACGGGGAGATCGTGATCGCGCGCGAGGGCCGGCTGGACTTCGACGCACTGACCGAGCGCATCCATCCGGCCCAGTCCCGGGTGCGGATGCTGGCCGAGCGGAACCCGGCGTCGTTCGTCGCCTTCGACGTACTGGCGCTGGACGAGCAGTCCCTGGTCGATGTCCCGCTGACCGACCGGCGGGCCCTGCTGGAGCGGGCCCTGGCCCGGTCGGCCCCGCCGGTGCACGTGGCGCCCGCGACGACCGACATCGACGTGGCGCGGCAGTGGTTCGAGCATTTCGAGGGCGCCGGGCTGGACGGGGTGGTCGCCAAGCCGCTCACCCTGCGGTACCGGCAGGACGAACGGGCCATGTTCAAGATCAAGCACGAGCGGACGGCGGACGTCGTGGTGGCCGGGTACCGCCTGCACAAGAGCGGGCCGGTGGTGGGCTCGCTACTGCTCGGGCTGTACGACGAGCACGGCACGCTCCAGCACGTGGGCGTGTCGGCCGCCTTCTCGATGCGGCGGCGGGCCGAACTGGTCGAGGAGCTGGCGCCGCTGCGGATGGACGACGTGACGGGCCATCCGTGGGCGGCCTGGTCGGAGGAGGCCGCCCACGAGACGGCCCGGCTGCCCGGTGCGCCGAGCCGCTGGTCGGGCAAGAAGGACCTGTCCTGGGTGCCGCTGAGACCGGAGCGGGTCGCCGAGGTGGCCTACGACCACATGGAGAACGGGCAGCGTTTCCGGCACACGGCCCGGTTCCGCCGCTGGCGCCCGGACCGCGCCCCGGAAAGCTGCACCTACGCGCAGCTGGAGGAGCCGGTGCGCTACGACCTGGCGGAGATCCTCGGCGAGAAGGACTCCTGACGGCCTGACACCTGCCGCCGCACGCCCTCACGGCTGCACGAGGATCCTGACCGCGCCGTCCTGCTTGCGCTGGAACATCTCGTAGGCGTGCGGTGCCTCGGTGAGCGGCACCGTGTGGCGAAGTCCTCGACGCCGAGCGGGCCCTCTGCGTTGTGTGCAGGGATGGCCGGGTACGGCCGGACAGGCCGCCGTCAGCTCTCGGTCGCCGGCGGTTCGGCCGGGTGGCGCAGGTCCTCGGCCGCGTCCGCGACCCGGCGGATCAGCTCGAAGAAGACCGTCTGTTCGGCGGCGGACAGCGGGGCGAGGAACACCTGGTTCATCCGGGCGGTGCGCACGGTCAGCTTGCGGTGGGTGCGCAGGCCGTCGTCGGTGAGGCGGAGCAGGTAGCGCCGGCCGTCCTCGGGATCGCGGACCTTGTGCAGGAGCCCGCGGCGGCCGAGCCGGCTGATCACCTCGGCGATGGTCGAACGGTCCAGGCCCACCCGCTCCCCCACGGTCCGCTGGTCGAGACCGGGCTCGGCGACGAGCGCGTTCATGACGGCGAACTGCGGTGAGGTGATCTCCTCCGAGACCATGGTGTTCCACAGCAGGTAGTGCGCCTGCTGGAGCCGCCGGGCGAGGTGCCCGGGATGGGTGGCGAGATCCACCGCGGCCATGTGCACTCCCCTGATCGATTCGTTGGTGTACTGAACGATACTCGTCGCTCGGCCCCGCCGCCTGAGAGCGGTGCCCGTCATCTGTCCCGGCCTTGACGGTCTTCGCCTCCAGTGGCAGCGTGAGAGGCACCTCACTGAAATGCTCAGTGCGCTGACTAATTGCTCAGAGATGGGGCTTCTCAGATGGACAAGGTGGTCGCCACGGCCGCGGCGGCGGTGGCCGACGTCCCGGACGGCGCGTCGCTCGCCGTCGGCGGTTTCGGTCTCAGCGGTGTGCCGAACGTGCTGATCCAGGCGCTGCACGAGAGCGGCGTGGGCGGGCTGAGCGTGGTGTCGAACAACTGCGGGGCGATGGACACCGGGCTGGCCGTGCTGCTGGCCGCGGGCCGGATCGCCCGGGTCACCGGTTCGTACATCGGCGCCAACAAGGAGTTCGCCCGCCAGTATCTGGCCGGCGAGCTGGAGGTGGAGCTGATCCCGCAGGGCACGCTGGCCGAACGGCTGCGCGCGGGCGGCGCCGGCATCCCGGCCTTCTACACCCCGGCCGGGGTCGGCACCCAGGTCGCCGAGGGCGGACTGCCCTGGCGGCACGACGGCCGGGGCGGCGTCACGCTGGCCTCGCCGCCCAAGGAGGTCAGGGAGTTCGACGGCGGGCAGTACGTACTGGAGCGCGCCATCCGCACCGACTTCGCGCTGGTCCGGGCCGCGAAGGGCGACCGGCACGGGAACCTGGTGTTCAACAGGTCCGCCCGGAACTTCAACCCCCTGGCCGCCATGGCGGGCCGGGTCGCGATCGCGGAGGTGGAGGAGCTGGTCGAGCCCGGCGAGATCGACCCGGACGCGGTGCACCTGCCGGGCGTCTTCGTGCAGCGGGTGGTGGCGCTCACCCCCGGACAGGCGGCGGACAAGCGGATCGAGCGACGGACGGTGAGCGCCTGATGGCCTGGACACGTGAGGAGATGGCCGCCCGCGCGGCGCGCGAACTGCGCGACGGCCAGTACGTCAACCTCGGCATCGGGCTGCCGACACTGATCCCGAACCACCTCCCCGAGGGCGTCGAGGTCGTCCTGGAGTCGGAGAACGGCATCCTGGGCACGGGCCCCTACCCGGCCGAGGACCAGGTGGACCCCGATCTGATCAACGCCGGCAAGGAGACGGTGACCGTTCTGCCGGGCGCCTCCTTCTTCGACTCGGCGCTGTCCTTCGCGATGATCCGCGGCGGCCACATCGACGTGGCCGTGCTCGGCGCGATGCAGGTGTCCGCCGGGGGCGACCTCGCCAACTGGGCGGTGCCGGGCAAACTCGTCACGGGCATCGGCGGGGCGATGGACCTCGTCCACGGGGCCCGGCAGGTGATCGTGGTGATGGCCCACACCGCGAAGGACGGCACGCCGAAGATCCTGAAGGAGTGCACGCTGCCGCTCACGGGCAAGGCTTGCGTGAACCGGGTCATCACGGATCTGGCCGTTCTGGACGTCACCGGCACGGGGCTCGTCCTGGTGGAGACCGCGCCGGGTGTGACCGCCGCCGAGGTCACCGCCCGGACGGACGCCGAACTGACCGTCGCGGAGCATCTGCTGTGAACCCGACCCCGTCCCCCTCTTCGCCTTCGCCCTCGTCCCCGTCTTCGCCCTCGTCCCGGTCCGGGAACGGCAAGGAAGCGTCAGGTGGCCCCATGGCCCTCACCCAGCAGGACATCGACCGGGAGATCGCGGCCGAGCACGCGGCGTACGAGAAGCGGGTGGCCGACGGCGCTCCCGTGGAGCACCACCCGCGCCGCGACTACGCGCCCTACCGCTCCTCGGTGCTGCGCCATCCCGGGCAGCCCCTGGTCGCCGTCGACACCGCCAGGGACCCGGAGCTGGTCGAGCTGCACTCCCCCGCGTTCGGGGAGCGCGACATCGCGGAGACCGACAACGACCTCACCCAACAGCACACCGGCGAGCCGGTCGGTGAGCGGATCACCGTCTCCGGACGGCTGCTGGACCGTGCCGGACGGCCGGTGCGGGGCCAGCTGATCGAGATCTGGCAGGCCAACTCCGCCGGCCGCTACGCCCACCGGCGCGAGCAGCACGACGCGCCGCTCGACCCGAACTTCACCGGCGTGGGCCGCACCCTCACCGACGCCGAGGGCCGCTACCACTTCACCACCGTCCAGCCCGGCCCCTACCCGTGGCGCAACCACCTCAACGCCTGGCGCCCCGCCCACATCCACTTCTCCGTGTTCGGCGCGGCGTTCACCCAGCGGCTGGTGACGCAGATGTACTTCCCGAACGACCCGCTGTTCCCGTACGACCCGATCCTGCAGTCGGTGACCGACGACGCGGCCCGGCGGCGGCTGGTCGCCACCTACGACCACGGTCTGTCGGTGCCGGAGTTCTCGCTCGGTTACCGCTGGGACATCGTGCTCGACGGCCCGGCCGGCACCTGGATGGAAGAAGGACGCTGACCACCGTGGCGAAGACAGACACCAGCGGCCCGGACCAGGCGCCGCCCACCCCGTCCCACACGGTCGGCCCCTTCTACGGGTACGCGCTCCCCTTCCGCGGCGGCGAGGAGATCGCCCCGCTCGGCCACCCGGAGACCATCACCGTGCACGGGTACGTCCTCGACGGCGAGGGCGCGGCACTGCCGGACGCCCTCGTCGAGGTGTGGGGACCGCACCCGGACGGCACGGTCCCCCGCACCGACGGGTCCATGCGGCGCGACCCCGCCACCGGCGGCCACCTGGGCCGCAACGGCGTGGAGTTCACCGGCTGGGGCCGCGTCCAGACCGACGCGGACGGCCACTGGTACGTCCGTACGCTGCGGCCCGGCGCCCGCGGCGGCAACGCGCCGTACCTCAGCGTCTGCGTCTTCGCCCGCGGGCTGCTCGTCCACCTGTTCACCCGGATCTATCTGCCCGGCGACGCGGCCGCACTGGCCGCCGACCCGCTCCTCACCCGGGTGGGCGACCGGCGCGGCACGCTGATCGCGGCCGACGAGACGGCCGGCATCTACCGTTTCGACATCCGCCTTCAGGGCGAAGGCGAAACGGTCTTCCTGGAGTTCCAGTGACAACTGACGACGGCGGCCCCGGACTGCTCGGACCCGGCTGGGCCGGCGCCCCGGCCGCGAGCACGACGAGCGACTCCGCCCATCTGCGGGCCATGCTCGACGCCGAGGCCGCGCTGACCCGCGCCCAGGCGGCGCTGGGCCTGGCGCCCGCCGAGGCCGCCGGCGCGGTGACCGGGGCGGCCGACCCGGCCCGCTTCGACGTCCGTTCCCTCGCCGACCGCGCCCGCGCCGGCGGCAACCCGGTGATCCCGCTCGTCGCCGACCTCACCCGGGCGGTGGGCGAACCGTACGGCGCCTACGTGCACCGCGGCGCGACCAGCCAGGACATCCTGGACACGGCCGCCATGCTGGTCGCCGCGCGCACCCTGGACCCGGTCCTCGGCGATCTCACCCGCGCCGAACGCGCCCTCGCCCTGCTGGCCGCCGCCCACCGGGACACACCGATGCCGGGGCGCACGCTCACCCAGCACGCCGTGCCCACGACGTTCGGCCTGAAGGCCGCCGGCTGGCGCGCCCTGGTCCTCGACGCACGGGACCGCATCACCCGGGTACGCCAGACCCTGCCCGCGCAACTGGGCGGCGCCGCGGGCACACTGGCCGCCTTCCAGGCCTACGGCGCCGAGGACGCGACCACGCTGACGGAGGCCTACGCCCGGGAGGTGGGCCTCGCCGCGCCGCCGCTGCCCTGGCACACGCTGCGCACGCCGGTCGCCGATCTGGCGGGCTGCCTGGCCTTCGCGGCCGGCGCGCTGGGCAAGATCGCCGAGGACGTGCTGACGCTGTCGCGCACCGAGATCGGTGAGGTGACCGAGGGCGGCGGCGGTGGTTCGTCGGCCATGCCGCACAAGGCCAACCCGGTGCGCTCCACCCTCCTCGCGGCCGCCGCGCGCCGGGCGCCGCAGCTCGCGGCCACCCTGTTCGGCTCCGTCGCCGCCGGGGACGAGCGGCCGGCCGGGGCCTGGCACGCCGAGTGGGAGCCGCTGCGCGAACTGCTCCGGGTGACCGGCGGCGCGGCCCGCGACGCCGCCGACCTCACGGAGGGCCTGCGGGTGAACACCACGGCCATGCGCCACAACCTCGGCCTCACCCGGGGCCTGATCGTCTCCGAGCGGCTGTCCGCCGCCCTGGCACCCCGACTCGGTCGCGCCCGCGCCCGGGACCTGCTCACCGAACTCGCCGGCCGGGCCCACGCCGAAGACCTCTCCCTGGACCAACTCCTGGCCGACCAGCCCGAGTTGCGTGGCCTCGACCTCGCGGACCTGACCGACCCCGCCCGCTACACCGGCTTCGCCGGCCGGCTCACCGACCGTGCACTGGAGCGACCTTGAACGTGAAACTCCTGAACCACCTTGACGAGGACCCTTCTTCCGCTCCCCCGCTGCTGCTCGGCCCCTCCCTCGGCACCTCCCTCGCCCTGTGGGACGAGATCGCGCCCGAACTGTCGGCCGCCCACCGGGTCGTGCGCTGGGACCTGCCCGGCCACGGGGGCTCGCCGGCGGAGCTGATCGGGCCCGGGGCGAGCGTCGGCGACCTAGCCGCGCTGGTGCTCGCCCTCGCCGACACACTCGGCATCGACCGGTTCGCCTATGCCGGCGTCTCCCTCGGCGGCGCGGTCGGCCTGCACCTGGCCGTGCACCACCCCGAGCGCCTCTCCTCGCTGGGGGTCCTGTGCTCCTCGGCCCACTTCGGCGGCGAGGCACCCTGGCGCGAGCGGGCGGAACGGGTGCGCCGGGAAGGGCTGGAGTGGCTCGTGGAGAGTGCCGACGCGCGCTGGTTCACGGCCGGGTTCACCCAGCCCCGGCTGGTGCGCGACCACCGCGAGGCCGATCCCGGGGCGTACGCCGCCTGCTGCGACGCGCTCGCCTCCTTCGACCTGCGCGACCGGCTCGGCGAGATCACCGTACCCACCCTCCTCGTGGCGGGCCGGCAGGATCCGGCGACACCGCCCGCACACCTGCGGGAGATCGCCGACGCGGTGCCGTCCGCGACGCTGGTGGAACTGCCCGGCGCCTCCCACCTGGCGCCGGCCCAGTGCCCGCGGGCCGTGCTCACCGCCCTGCGCACCCAGCTCGACGGGCCGCCCGTGAGCGGCATGGCCGTACGCCGGCAGGTGCTGGGCGACGCCCACGTGGACCGGGCGCAGGCCCGGCAGACCCCGCTGACCGCCCGCTTCCAGGACTTCATCTCCCGCTACGCCTGGGGGGAGATCTGGACCGACCCGACGCTCTCCCGCCGCGAGCGCAGCCTGATCACCCTGACCGCGCTGGTCGCCCACGGCCACTACGACGAACTGGCCATGCATGTGCGGGCGGCCCGGCGCAACGGGCTGTCGGCGCAGGAGATCGGCGCGGTCCTGCTGCAGACCGCCGTGTACTGCGGGGTGCCGGCCGCCAACTCGGCCTTCGCCGTGGCCCAGCGGGTACTGGCCGAGGAGGAACCACCCGAGGACGAGAACACCCGCTGAGCGCGCGGGGTGCCCCGGCCGCAGGGACGGCAGGCGAGGCTGAGCGTCGGAGGTGACCTGACCTCACGGGTGGCAGGAACGAGGCCGAGCGTCGGCGGTGCCCCGGCCGCACGAGCGGCAGGTGCGAGGTCCGGCGGTGACCTGACCGCACGGGTGACAAGAGCGAGGCCGAGCGTCGGCGGTGAGCACTCCACGCTCGCCCGCGGTCCGGAGCTGGGGCCCGCGGACCGGAGCTCGGGCCCGCGGACCGGAGCTGGGGCCGCCCGGCATGCCCCGGCCGCACCCGGCCGCGGGCCGGGGCCGGGTGTCCGGGGTGAACCGGACGTACTGCCGGCCGCCGCCGGGCCCGCGGGCGGGCTAGCGTGCCCGTCCCTTCTGCAGGGCCTCCTGGGCCTGTGCCACCAGGCCGTCCGCTCCGCAGGCGCGGGCGAGGTCCAGGCCCCGGCCCAGCTCCGCCGCCGAGCCGGCGGCGATGCCGTAGCCGACCCGGGCCGCGGCGTGTTCGTACTGGCAGGGTGAGGCCTCCAGGTAGGTGACGGCCTGGGCGTGGAGGGCGACCGCGCGCGGTCCGGTCTCCAGCGCGGCGGCGCACCGCAGGGCCTCGCCGATGGCGGTGTCCGTGCCGAAGCGCTCGGCCTGCCGGCGGGCTTCGGCGGCGAGCTGGGCGGCGCGGGCCGGGTCCCGGCCGGCCAGGGCCTTGGCGAGGTCGATGGACCAGGGTGCGAGGACGGGGTTGTGGCCGCCGCGCGAGACCGCGGTCTTCTCGGCGGCCTCGAGCTCGTTGACGCCCTCCTCGGTGCGGCCGACGGCGAGCAGCAGCCGGCCGCGCACGGAGCGGATGTCGGGCAGCACGATCGTCGACGGGTACGGCGGCGCGAACCCGTACTGCCGGGCGATCGCCCACGCCTCGTCGACCCGGCCGCGGGCCAGCAGCGTGTCGACGAGTCCGCAGGTGGAGGACCAGTACAGGGGCAGGCGGCGGCCGACGCGCTCGGCGAGGGCCAGGCCCTCGCGCAGCGTGGTCTCGGCGTCCTTCAGGCGGCCCTGCCTGCGGTAGGCGAGACCTAGGAAGGCGTTGGCGAGGGAGAGGTGGCCGCCGCGCCAGCCGGCGCCGGTGTAGACGCGGCGGGCCTCGGCGAAGAGGCTCTCGGCACGGTCGAGCCGGTCGGCGTAGGCATAGGAGCTGCCCAGCATCATGAGCAGCTCCATGCCCCATTCGGGGTCGGTCCAGCCGAGGCCGGGCGCGAGGCGGCCGTTGACGAGGGCCCGGTCGCACAGCGCGACGACCTCGGCGGCGCTCTCGCCGTGGGTCATCGCGTCGAAGCCGCGCAGGATCAGCAGGGCGCGTTCGGCGTTGTCCCGGCCGGTGCAGGTGCGGGCGAGTTCGGCGAGACTCTGCGAGCGGGCCGAGGAGACGATCTCGCCGTGGATGCCCTCCCACATGTACTGGAAGGCCTGCAACCGCATCCGGACCGGTCCGGCCTCGTGCCGGGCCGCCTCCGCCTCGACCGTGCGGACGGCCTCCTCCAGCTGGTCGTTGTGGAGCAGTGCCTGGGAGAGCCGGACCACGGCGTCGACGCGGTGGTCGCCGTCGAGGCCGGGCATGCCGAGCGCGCTCTGCAGGTGGTCGATGGTGACGGCGGGCGCGGTCAGCAGGGTGGCGCAGCCCAGTTCGTACAGGACCTGTGCGTGGACCTCGGGTAGGGGCGGTTCTTCGAGGGCGCGTTCCAGGCAGCGGCGGGCGGCGTCCGGCGCGCCGACGGCGAGGTGTTCACGCGCGGCCTCGCGCAGTTGCTCGACGAGTTCCTCGTCGTCGTCCGGGTGCACCTTGAGCAGGTGCCGGGCGGCCTCGGCGGCGCCGCGGCCCAGCTCGGTGATGATCTGCGCGGCGACACCGTGCATGGCGGTGCAGACGCCGGGCGGGATGGAGTTGTAGACGGCGGTGGCGATCAGCGGATGGACGAACTCCAGCTCGCCGTCCTCGTGTTCGGCGCCGGACGCGTGGACGGGCTCGGTGAGGATGCGGGAGCTGCACAGCCGTTCGGCGCAGTGCCGGGCGACGTCGTCGTCCATGGTGGCGAGGCGGGCGACCATGTCGACGGTGATGTTGGTGCCGAGGATGGCGGCCGCCCAGGCGAACCGGGTGGCCTCCAGGCCGAGCCCCTTGAGCCGGTCGACCAGTCCACCACCGCGCGCGGCGCGGTTCAGCGCGCGCAGCTCCGCGGCCTGGGCCTCGACCGGCTGCAGTTCACTGTCCTGCACCTTGGCGAGGAGTTCGACGGCGTCGTAGGGATTGCCGGCGGTGACCGCCCAGACCTCGCGGCAGAAGGCGTCGTCGGCGTGCCGGCCGACGGTGGCCCGGGTGATCCCGGCGGTGGCGTCGGGAGTGAGGGCGCTGAGGTTGTTGACGGGGCGGCCCGCCGCCGCGGCCACCGCGTCGAGGTGACGGGCGCTCTCGCCGCTGACCTCGCCGGGCCTGCGGGCCACCACGACGAGCACGGACAGGTCCTGCAGGCGTTCGGCGAACGCGGCGAGCCAGCGCAGCGTCTCCTGGTCGGCCCAGTGCGCGTCGTCGACGAGCAGCACGAGCGGCCACTCGCGGCGGGCGAGCCGGCGTACCGCCGCGACGAGTCCGTCGCACACGTACTGCGGGTCCGGGCTGCCCTCCTGGGGGTCGGCTATACCGAGAGCGGGACCCGCGATGTCGTACCAGTCGCCGAGGTACTCTCGGGCCTCCTCGGGCAGCAGGGACAGCAACGCGGGCTGGAGCAGCTGCCGGACCACGTTGAACGGCACGGATCTGAGGGTCTCCGCGCCGCGGGCATACCAGACCGTGCAGCCGCGGCGTTCGGCGATGCGGCGCGTCTCGTTCAGCAGTGCCGTCTTGCCGAGCCCCGCTTCGCCGCGGAAGACGAGCAGGCTGCCCGCGGAGGACTGGTCGGCGCACAGGACATCGAGTGCCTGTGCGACGGTGGCGATCTCCGCGTCCCGCTCCCACAGAGAAGCCGAGGCGGCCGCCGGCGGCCGTCCCTCCGTCATCCCGTTACCTCCCCAGGTCGCCCGAATGACGTACAGACCACGAGCGTAGCCGTCCGGTGGGATGTGTGGTGGCCGGTCGGGGCACCTGTTGCCCCGCCGGGTGAAAACGGGTGCCGCCGGGCAACGCGCACCCGCCCCGACCACCCGGTCAGCAGCGGACGGAGCGTCAACGGTGTCTGGGACGAAGCCGGTTTCCGGCGACCGCGCGGTGACGCGGGGGCCGCGGGTGCGCGCGGTGGCGGCGGGGTCGGTGGGGAACCTCGTCGAGTGGTACGAGTTCGGTGTCTACGGCTTTCTGGCCACGGTGCTGGCGGAGCGGTTCTTCGCCCCGGCGGGCGGCGGCACGGCCGCGGCGCTGGTGCGCACGTACGCCTCGTTCGCCCTGGCGTTCTTCTTCCGGCCGGTCGGCGCGGTGGTGTTCGGCAGGCTGGGCGACCGATGGGGACGGCGGCCGGTGCTGATCGGGGTGGTCTCGCTGATGTCGGGTGCGACCGCGCTGATCGGCGTGCTGCCGACGTACGACGCCGTGGGCGCCCTCGCACCGTGGCTGCTGACGTCGCTGAGAGTCGTGCAGGGACTCGCGGCGGGCGGGGAGTTCGGTGGCGCGGTGGCGCTGCTGACGGAGTCCGCGCCGCCGGGCCGGCGGGGACTGTACGGGGCGTGGCAGTCCTTCACGGTGGCGCTCGGCCTGCTGGGCGGGGCCGCGGTGACGGCGGTGACGGCGACGGTGCTCAGCGATGCCCAACTGACCTCGTGGGGATGGCGGTTGCCCTTCCTGCTGGCACTTCCACTGGGACTGGTGGCGCTGTGGCTGCGGACAGGACTGCCGGAGTCGCCGTCGTTCGCGGCTCGCGGGGCGGAACCGGAGCCGTCGCCGTCACACCTGGCACGCGGGACGGAACCGCAGCCGTCACCGTCACACCTGGCACGCGGGACGGAACCGCAGCCGTCGCCGTCACACTTGGCACGCGGGGCGGAACCGGAGCGGCCGCCGTCGCACCCGGTACGCGCGGCGGAGCCGGAACCGGAGCGGTCGCCGTCGCCGTCACACCTGGCGCGCGGGGCGGAGCCGGAACCCGAGCGGTCGCCGTCGCTGTCGCACCCGGCACGCGGGGCGGAACCGGAGCGGCCGCCGTCGCACCCGGTACGCGCGGCGGAACCGGAGGGTTCGGTGGTGCGGCTCGGGGGCGGGGCGCTCGCGCTGGCCGCGGCGCGGGTGATGGGCTGGTCCGCGGCCGGTTACACCTTCCTGGTGGTGCTGCCGTCGTATCTGCAGCTCACCCTGCACACGGGCGTCCGGCACGCACTGCTCGCCGCGGTGCCCGCGAACGCCGGGTTCGCGGTGGCGATCCTCCCGGCGGGGCTGCTCAGCGATCGGGTGGGACGGCGGCCGGTGCTGCTCACCGGGGCCGTGCTGGTGGTGGTGACGGCACTGCCCCTGCTCGGTCTCCTGCGGGATCCGGGCACGTCGAGCGCGGTGAAGGCGTGGGCGCTGTGTGCGGCGGGCGTGATCGTGGGGCTGATGGCGGGGCCGGGACCCGCGCTGCTCGCCGAGATGTTCCCCACCCGGGTGCGCTGGACCGGACTCGGGCTCGCCTACGCCCTGTCGAACGCGCTCTTCTCCGGCTGCGCGGGCCTGATCATCACGGAGGCGGTGCGGCGCACCGGCAACCCGGACGTGCCCGCCCTCTACGCGGCGGCGGCGTGCGCGGTGAGCGCCGCGGCCCTCCTGAAGCGAACCTCCGGAACGGGGAGTTGACCCATGCTGGTGATCGGGCTGATGTCGGGAACGTCGTACGACGCGGTCGACGCCGCGGCGGCCGGCCTGCGGCTCGACGGCGGCACACTGGTGCTGCGGCCGCTGGGGATGGTGAGCACCCCGTACGACGACGGCCTGCGGGCCGCCCTCTCGGCCGCCCTGCCGCCGGCCTCGCTGCCGCTCGCCGAGGTGTGCCGGCTCGACACCGGCATCGGACGGGCCTTCGCGGCGGCGGCCGTCCACGCCGATCGTGAACTGTGCGGGGGCCGGGCGGAGTTGGTGGCCTCGCACGGGCAGACGGTGTTCCACTGGGTGGCGGACGGCCGGGTGCACGGCACGTTGCAGCTCGGGCAGCCGGCCTGGATCGCGGAGGCGACCGGGCTGCCGGTGGTCGCCGACTTCCGGGCCCGGGACGTCGCGGCCGGCGGCCAGGGCGCGCCGCTGGTGAGCCTGTTCGACCTGCTGTGGCTGCGGGGCCGGCCGGGCAGACCGGTGGCCCTGAACATCGGCGGCATCGCCAATCTGACGGCCCCGGACGGGACGGCCTTCGACACCGGGCCGGGCTGTGCGCTGCTGGACGCGGCGGTCCGCGAGTTCAGCGGTGGGCGCCTGGCGTACGACGCGGACGGCGCGCTGGCCGCGCGGGGCCGGGCGGACCGGGGGTTGCTGGAGCGGCTGCTCACGGAGCCGTACTACGCGCTGCCGACGCCGAAGACGACCGGCAAGGAGCTGTTCCACGCGGGGTACCTGCGGGCGTCGGGGCTGCTCGACGGGGTCCGCCCCGAGGACGCGCTGGCGACGCTCACCGAGCTGACGGCCCGGACCGTCGCCGACGCGGTACGGTCCGTCGGCGCCACCGAGGTGATCGCGTCCGGCGGGGGCATGCGCAACCCGGTGCTGGCCGGGACGCTCCGCCGGCTCCTCGCCGGGGTCCCGCTGCGGGCCTCGGACGAGCTGGGGCTGCCCGCCGCGGCGAAGGAGGCGTACGCCTTCGCGGTCCTCGGCTTCCTCACCGCGCACGGTCTGCCGGGTACCGACCCGCGCAGCACCGGCGCCCGCCACGCCCGCGTCCTGGGCTCACTGACCCCGGGCTCCACCGGATTCCCGTCGCCCCCGCCCCCGCACCGCGCGCCGGAACGCCTGGTGGTGGAGGCGCCGGCGGGCACACGGGGGCCCGACAGCGCACCCTAGCGACGCCGCAGCGGGCAGGTGCGGGCCGGACAGCGGCAGACCGTCATCCCGCCGCAACGGGCAGGGTCCGAGCCGGACAGCGGCAGACCGTCATCCCGCCGCAGCCGACAGGATCCGAGCCGGACAGCCGCAGACCGTCGACCACCGCAACGGGCAGGGTTCCGAGCCGGACAGCCGCAGACCGTCGAACCACCGCAACCAACAGGATCCGAGCCGGACAGCCGCAGACCGTCGACCACCGCAGCCGACAGGGTCCGAACCGGACAGCCGCAGACCGTCGAACCACCGCAACGCGCAGGTGCGAGCCGGACAGCGGCAGACCGTAGTACCGCCGTAGCGGACACGGGAGGAAATTGCGTGGCGAAGCGGGCGGGTCGGCCGGCTTCGCGTGGGATCCTCTCATCCCTCTTTCACGGTCGCCTCTTACGGTGGGGGCATGACGCAGGTGACTCCCCCCGGGTGGTACCCCGACCCCGGGCAGACGAATGACGGGCCGCCCACCGAGCGCTGGTGGGACGGCGCGGCCTGGACGGACCGGACGCGCCCCGCCGGGACGGCCGCCGCGTGGGGGCCCCCGCCGCAGCCGGCGCCCGGCGCCCCGCAGCCGGGCCACCCGGTACCCCCGGCCTACCCCGCTCAGCCCGCCGGTGCCACGCCCTCGGCTCCGGGTGGCTACGGCCCGCCCACCGGTGCGGCACCCCCGGCTCCCGGCGGGTACGGCCCGCCCACCGGTGCGGCGCCCACGGGTCCCGGCGGGTACGGCGCCCATCCGGGGTACGCGGGCTTTCCCCAGCCGCCCGGGGCCGGTTCGCGGCGCGGGCTGCGCACCGGCACCGCCGTCGCGGTGGCGGTCGCGGTGCTGGTGAGCATAGGCGTGGGCGTCTACGCCCTGGCCAAGGACGACGGGGGCGGCGGCGCCCGCGCCGGGTCGCAGGGGCAGGGCCAGGACGGCGGCCGGGGCGGCCCGTTCGGCGGGCCCGGTGGATCCGGCGGGACAGGTGGGTCCGGCGGGTCCGGTGGCTCCGGTGGTGGCGGCTCGCCCTCGCCCGGTCCCTCGGAGGCGCCCAAGGTCCAGGGCGGCGGCACGGTGCCGGACCCGGTCGACGGCATCAGCCTGCCGGTGCCCGAGGGCTGGACCGGGCAGACGCTCAAGGTCGGCGCGCAGATCACGTCCGGCGGCGCCTACAAGTGCCCGGGCAGCAGCGACCAGACGTGCACCCCGGGCGGCGCCTACACGGCACCGGCCGCGCTGCTGGGCCACAAGGGCGCCACGGCCGAGGAGGTCGCCAAGGCGGACGTCGGGGCCAACGCCGAGCAGTCGTACGGCGGCGCCACCTACGGCGCCATCACCTCGCACAAGGTGCTGGCGTCCAAGGCGGTGACGGTGGCCGGGCAGAAGGGCTACCGAGTGCGCTGGAAGGCGGTCACGAGCAAGGGCGCCGACGGCTACGTCGAGTCGGTCGCCTTCCCCTCCCCGGACAACGCCCGGCAGATCGTGGTGGTGCGCTTCGGCGTGGACGTCGGCCAGAAGGTGTCCGTCATCGACGAGATCCTGAAGGGGATCAAGGTGTCGTCGGGCGGGGGCGCGGGCCAGGACGTCTGACGGTCCCGGCGCGAGAAGTGACCGGCCGGTTGTGACATTCCCCCGGCACCGGAAGTCCGCAAGGGCTGACGGTTCCCGGTGCACCAGGTCGGCCAGGGCCGACCGTTCCCGGCACAGGGGATCGCGCCGGATCCGACGGTCCTGGCCGGTCCCGGCAGAGCAAATCGGCCGGGTTCGACGATCCGGTCAGGCCCGGCAGGCCCGGGAGCCACAGTAGGCCTGGGAGCCACGGCAGGCCCGGCAGGCCCGGGAGCCACAGTAGGCCTGGGAGCCACGGCAGGCCCGGCAGGCCTGGGAGCCACGGCAGGCCCGGACACACCGGGTCGGCCACAAGCGACCGGTCCCGGCGCGACGAGTCGGCCGGGTGGGGCGCCCCTCCGCTCAAGGGGGGCCCCACCCGGCCGGGGGTGCGCGCCGCCCCCGTCCCCACGGTGCGGCGCGAGCAGGTCACCGTTCAGTCATCCCGTGAACGGCGGCCTGGGTCCTGGGTCAGTCCGAGCGCGGGCAGCACGGTGGCCTCCACGAAACGGACGAGGTAGTCGGCGTCGGCGTACTGGCCGCTGAGCACGGGCCGGACGCGCAGGACGCCGAACATCATGGCGGGGACGTACTCCAGCGCGGGGTGGCCCGCCGCCACCTCACCGCGCTCCACGCCCCGCTCCAGCATGGCCTGGAGCGCCGCGATCTCGGGCAGCACGAGCGCCTCGCGCAGCGCCTGGGCCAGTTCGTGGTCGGCCGTGACCGCGTGTCCGAGGGCCTGCATGAGCGTGGCGTCCTTGTTGGACCAGTCACCGGCCGCCCGGGCGGCCTGGCGCAGGTCGTCCGCGAGCGATCCGGTGTCGATGCCGGCGAAGCGCACCTTGCGGCTGGCGCGCAGGGCGGCCGCGACGAACTGCGGCTTGTTCCTCCACTGCCGGTACAGCGTGGACTTGCTGCAGCGGGTGCTGGCGGCGACGCCCTCCATGGTGACGGAGTCGTAGCCGCACTCACGGATCTGCTCCAGCACGGCGTCGAAGAACTCCCGCTCACGCTCCGGCGTGATCTTGGAGCGGCGCGAGGAGGCAACCGCCTCCGGTCCGTGCGCCTGCGACGTCATGCCGTTCTTCCCCTCACTCGTGTGTGGCCCGTTTCCCTGCGCGTGCGGCGTCCTGGATCCGGGCTCGAGCCGGTCTCCAGCCCGCGTCTCCAGTGTGGCGCACATCAATCGATACGCCAGTGTACCGGTACTCGACCGTATCGGTACACTGGCGTATCGGTACGGCAACGTATCGATGAGTTTCCGGGCCCGGTTCCGGACTCGCATGGACCACCCACGCACCGCACACGCACCACCGTCAGCGAAGGGGCCGGGGGATGACTGCCCGAACCGAGCCCGCAGCGGCAGAAGCCGGGCCGGACGCGACCGCGCGCCCGGCTCTCATACGTGAGTTTCTGCTGGTCGCGGGACTATTCCTCGTCTACAAGCTCGGCCGTCGGCTGGCCGTCGGCCACACCGGGGACGCCTTCCGCGACGCCCACCGCGTCTGGGATCTCGAACGAGCGGTGCACCTGCCCGACGAGACCTCCGTGCAGTCCGCACTGCTGCACGGCAAGGCCCTGGTCCACCTCGCGAACACCTACTACGCGACCGTGCACTTCCCGGCCACGGTGGCCTTCCTGGTCTGGCTGTACCTCAGGCGGCCCGCGCACTACGTGTGGGCCCGCCGGGTCCTGGCCGTGCTCACCTCGGCCGCCCTGGTACTGCCGTTCACGTTCCCGCTGGCCCCGCCGCGGATGCTGACCGGGACGGGCCTGGTGGACACCGCCCGGATCTACGGCCCCTCCGTGTACGGCCCGCCGTCCAGCGACCACCTGTCCAACCAGTTCGCGGCGATGCCCTCGCTGCACTTCGGCTGGGCGCTGATGGTGGCGGTCGGCCTGATCGCGGCCATCCGGTCCCGGTGGCGCTGGCTGTGGCTGGCACACCCGCTGATCACGCTGCTGGTGATCGTCGGCACGGCCAACCACTACTGGCTGGACGCGATCGCCGCGACGGTCATGCTCGGTCTCGCCCTGATGGTCATCCACCGGCCGCAGCGGACGCCCGGCACGGCGGAACGCGGCACGGACCGGCTCGCCGCCGGCCCGCCGGTCCTCGTGGGAGCGGGCCGATGAGTGCCGCCGCCCTGGTCGCCGTGGGCCTCTCGCTGGTCTCGGCGGTCGCCTACGCGCTGGCCGCCGTCGCCCAGGAACGCCTCGCCTCCCGTGACGCCGGAGCCGGCCTGCTGCGGCTGCTGGGCACCGGTGCCTGGTGGTCGGCCGTCGGGCTGAACGCGGCCGCCGCCCTGCTGCACGTCGTCGCCCTCAAGTACGGCCCGCTGACCGTCGTACAGCCGCTGGGCGCGCTCACCCTGGTGGCGGCCGTACCGCTCGGGGCGCGGGCGGCCGGGCGCCGGGTCGACGCGGTGGAGTGGCGAGGGACGGCGCTGACGCTGCTCGGGCTGGCCGCGCTGCTGGTCACCGCCTCCGGTCCGGCGCCCGCTCGGGTGCTGTCGCTGACCGGGGCACTGGCCGTCGCCGGTACGACCGCCGCCGCGATCGGTGTGCTGTCCCGGCCCGGCACGAAACCGGGGCTCAGGCACGCGACCGCGTCCGGGTTCGCCTCGGGGGTCGCCTCGGCGCTGACCCAGACGGTGACCGTGGCGGCCACCCGGCGCTCCGGCCCGGCGCCCGCCGTCGAGGTGATCGTGGTGGCCGTGCTCGTGGCCGCGTTCGCCGTCGGCGGCCTGCTGCTCTCGCAGACGGCCTACCGCGGCGGCCTGGGGGCTCCGCTGGCGGTGGTCACCCTCGCCAACCCGGTGGCCGCCGCGGTCATCGGCCTCACCCTGCTGGGACAGGGACTGCAGGGCGGCGTCGCCGGTGTGCTGCTGGCCGTGGCCGGAGCGGGCGTGGCCGCGTGGGGCGTGCTCCTGCTGGCCCGCAGGGCTCGGGCACCCGAGCGCACCGGCCGGCCCGGGGAGGCCGGGGAACACGACGGTCCCACCGGGCGTGAGGGGTACGGCGGACACGGCGAACGCCCCGAGCAGACCGGGCGGTACGGCGTGCAGGACGAGCACGCCGAGCGGCGCGACACGCACGACGCGCACCCGGTCGCGGCGGTCCTCGCGCTGGAGCCGGGGACGGCGACGACGGAACCGGCACTGGTGCCCCGGCAGCCGGGACAGCCATGCCGGCCGGGACATCCGGGGCATCTCACCGCCCTGTGAGCGGGGACGGCGGCGGCCGGTGCCCGGGGAGACCCGCGCACCGGCCGCCGCCGTCGCCGTACCCGGGGCTGTCTCAGCCCAAGCCGCGCGCGTCCTGCTTGAGCGCGGTGTCGACGGTCAGCGCCGTCGCCACCACGAGGCTGAGCAGCGGCTCGGGCAGCTGGTAGTGCACCTGCAGGACGTAGTTGTCCGCGGTCGTGAACAGGGCCTTGGCCAGACCCTCCCAGGTCTTGGTGATCCGGGCGACCTCGTTGTCCGCGTGGTCGACGATCGCGAAGTTCCAGGCCCGCCAGTTCTCCGCCTTGATCGCGCCGACCTGCCGGCCGTCCACGTTCATCGCGAAGTTGATCTTGCCGATCATGTTCTTCTGGACGATCTCGCCGACCGGCGAGCCGTCCGGACGGCTCACGATCACCCGGGACTTGAAGATCTTCGCCGGCCGGGTCAGCAGCAGCTGCGGCCGGCCGTGGGCATCGCGGATCTCCAGCTTGTGCGTCATGAACTGGTCCAGGCTGGAGACGAAGCGAAGGATCTTCTTCAGCACGCCCTGGCCGACCTGGGTGACCGAGCCGATCTCACGGCCGTTCTGATCCATGACCTTGTACTCGTTGGTCACCTCGATCAGCTTGGCCTTCTGGTTCACCACGAGCACCGGCTCGGTGAACAGGGTGCCGCCACCGGGGCCGCCGGCCGCGACGCCGGCCTGCTGCCGCACCTGGCGCTGCACCCTGGCGTCGGCGGTCTGCTGCTGCGGGAAGGCCGGCTGCCGGGGAGCGGCCTGCGGCGGCGCCTGCCCGGCGGCCTGCTGCGCCGGGTTGGTGTGGTCGGTCCACTGCGAGCCGTCCCAGTAGCGGAGCGTCTGAGCCGCCCCGTGCGGGTCCGGGTACCAGCCTGCAGGAGTCTTCGATTGCGTGGTCACCGGGGCACACTACCCCGCTGTGACCGGTACCTGACCAGTCCGCACGAATGGGTCTTCATCGCCCGTTCACCCCGTCACGATCGCCGGGTCGCTGACGCCGGGCAGCCCGTTCTCGACGTGCCCGGCGAAGCCGCGCACGAACGCCGGATCGGTGTCGCAGGTGACGGTCAGGTCGTACCAGCGCCCGCTCGCCGTGAGGTCGACGCTCTGCCTCACGGTGGCACCGGACCGTACGGTCACCGTGTTCGCGCTGCCGCCGTAGCCGCTCGTGACCTTCAGCCGCACCGTGCCGGATGCCTTGTTGGTGAACGTCAGCTCCAGACAGCCGCCTGCGTACCGCGCGGTGACCTCGGGGCCCGCGACCTTGTTGCGTCCCCTGAACACGCGCAGGAAGCCGTTCGGACCGTGCACGGCGAGGTCGTACGAGCCGTCCGAGTAGGTGGAGTTCCAGGTGTCGGACAGGGTCTTGCCGGCCTCGGTGGTGTAGGGCCAGGGGCCGTCGGTGCGATTGCCCGAGGTGACGAGGAAGGCCGCGCCCGCCTCTGCTCCCGAGGCGAAGGTGAGCGTGAACTTCCCGGCCGCGGTGTCCGCGGAGCCGTCCACCACCGGGGCGTACTTCAGCGGGCGGGCGGGCCGGCTGCCGGGTTCCTGCCTGGGCAGGGAGGGGTTGGCGGGCGGAGTGGGCACATAGTCGGGGTGACGGTCGCGGTCCGGCGGCTGGTAGCCGGCCGTGGAGGGCAGCGCGGCCGGTGCGGTGTCCGGGCGGGAGAAGTCGAAGGCGCTGGTCAGGTCGCCGCAGACGGTGCGCCGCCAGGGGGAGATGTTCGGCTCCCGTACGCCGAAGCGGCGCTCGATGAACCGGATGATCGAGGTGTGGTCGAAGGTCTCGGAACAGACGTAACCGCCCTTGCTCCAGGGAGAGACGACCAGCATGGGCACCCGCTGGCCCAGCCCGTAGGGTCCGGCGGCGTGACCGGCGTCGCCCTTGAAGAGGTCCAGGGAGGCGTCGACGGTCGACCGGCCCTGGGCGGCGGAGGCCGGCGGGTAGGGCGGGATGACGTGGTCGAAGAAGCCGTCGTTCTCGTCGTAGGTGACGAACAGCGCGGTCCTGCCCCAGACCTCGGGGTTGGAGGTGAGCGCGTCCAGCACCTGGGCGATGTACCAGGCGCCGTAGTTCGCGGGCCAGTTGGGGTGCTCGGTGAAGGCCTCGGGGGCGACGATCCAGGACACCTGCGGCAGGTTGCCGGACTTCACGTCCGCCTTCAGCCGGTCGAAGTAGCCCTCGCCCTTCCTCGCGTCGGTGCCGGTGCGGGCCTTGTCGTACAGCGGGTTGCCGGGCTGCGCGTTCCGGTACTGGTCGAAGTAGAGGAGCGAGTTGTCGCCGTAGTTGCCGCGGTAGGCGTCACCGATCCAGCCCCACGAGCCGGCGGCGTCGAGGCCGTCGCCGACGTCCTGGTAGATCTTCCAGGAGACGCCCGCCTGCTCCAGGCGCTCGGGGTACGTCGTCCATCCGTAGCCCGCCTCCTCGTTGCCGAGGACCGGACCGCCGCCCTTGCCGTCGTTGCCGGTGTGTCCCGTCCACATGTAGTAGCGGTTGGGGTCGGTGGAGCCCATGAACGAGCAGTGGTAGGCGTCGCAGACGGTGAACGCGTCGGCGAGGGCGTAGTGGAACGGGATGTCGTTCCGGGTGAGGTACGCCATCGTCGTCGCGGACTTGGCGGGCACCCACTTGTCGTACTTGCCCTGGTTGAAGGCCACATGGCCGTCGTTCCAGCCGTGCGGCAGGTCCTGGATGAAGGCCAGTCCCAGGTCGTCGGCGTCCGGGTGGAACGGCAGGATGTCCTTCTTGCCGTCGGACTGCTTCCAGACGGACCTGCCGTTCTGCGTGACGGGGCGCGGGTCGCCGAAGCCCCGGACTCCCTTGAGTGAGCCGAAGTAGTGATCGAAAGAACGGTTCTCCTGCATGAGCACGACGATGTGCTCGACGTCCTCCACCGACCCCGTGCGGTACCGGGCGGGCAGGGCGGCCGCGCGCTGGATGCTGCCGGACAGCGCCGTGAAGGCCGTGGTGGCTCCCGCGAGCTGCAGGAATCGCCGCCGATTGACTTCGGACATAAATAAGGACCCTCTCATCCTGACGTACGTGATGCCGTCGGATGACGGAATCTGCTGCGGAGTGAGTGTTCCAAGAGCAACAAACGTCAGGGAAGGGTCCGGTGGCGCCTATGTGAATCTCGGCGGTCCGTGCGGTGCGGCATCCGGCCACCGTCCACGCCGTCGATGCCGCGTCCCGGGACACCCTCGTTCCCCCGGGGACGCGGCGGACGGCAGCGGCGGTCAAGGTGTCAGGTAGGCCTCCACCTCGCTGAACTGGGCGGCCGGCCAGCCCGTGTTGGCGCTGACGCTGAGCCGGAGATGGCGCAGACTGGTGGACGCGGGCAGGCTGATGGCGGCCGTGTTGCCGGTGGCCGGGTCGAAGCGGTACGCCTGGGCGCCGAGCACGGTGGTGTACCGGGAGCCGTCGGTGCTGCCGAGCACGGTGACGGTCTGGGTGCGCGCGCCCCAGGCCGAGGACGGGGGCAGCTTCAGCACCAGCCGGCGCACGGCGTAGGAGGATCCGAGGTCGACCGTCAGGGCCTGCGGGAAGGCGTTGTTGGCCGACTCCCAGTAGGAGTCGGCGTCGCCGTCGACGGCCCTGCCGGGGGTGTAGACGTCCTGGGAGCCGGTCGCGGTGGCCGGGCGGCCCTTGGCGAGGTTGCGGCCCGGGTCGGGATCGGGGTTGCCGTGACCGGGCTGGGGCCAGCTGGAGCAGTCCGACCAGGTGCTGGACCAGCCGGAGTTGCCGCCGCCGTCGGTGAGCGTGAAGGGGCCCGAGTTCGCCGGGTAGGGGCAGTTGTAGACGCCCGCGGCGCCCACCTGGGTGGCGGTGACGTTCCGGAAGGTGGCCGCGCCCTGTGCCTCGGCCTGGACGACGACCGTGCCGGTGTTGCGCACGGTCGCGCCGGTCACGTTGACGTTCCGGACCGGGTACTCCTGTCCGCCGCCGGCGACGAACTCGAAGGCGCTGTACGGGCTGTCGGTGATCGTCGTGTTGGTGATGTCGACGGTCGCGTTGATGGCGCTGTCGTAGGAGTCGACGCGCAGCGCGCCCATCGGATGGTTCCAGTTGGGGTTGATCGCGCCGGTGCGCACCAGGGTGTTTCCGTCGACCGTGATGGTGCCGGACAGCGGGGAGAACGGGTCGGCGAACTTCTGGTTGGAGATCGCGATGCCGCTGCCGAGGGCGTTGGTGTCGGAGATCAGGTTGTTGCGTACGGCGATGTCGGTGCCGCCGTAGACGGCGATGCCGTTGGCGAGGTTGGGCTGCGAGATGGTGTTGTTCTCGAAGCTGCTGTTGGTGTCGGCCGAGTACAGCGACCACATCGCGAGCGAGTCGTCGCCCTGGTTGCGCAGGAAGTTGTTGCGGACGCGGACCCCGCGGGCGTTGCCGTTGAGGTTGAGTCCGTCGGCGGTGGTGTCGAGGATGCGGCTGTTCTCCACCACCAGGTTGTCGTTGTTGCCCGTGAGCCACAGGCCGACCTTCAGGTGCTGGATCCACATGCCGGACACGGACGAGTTGGGGCCGAGGGAGCCGTTGACGAAGTTGTCGGGGCTGGAGTCGACGCGTTCGGTGACCTCGCCGATGACCGCGAAGTCGCTGATATGGACGTTGCCGGCGGAGCTTGACTGGTCGATGAAGCGGGAGGTGTGCACGACCGAGTACCAGCTGCCGGCGCCCCGCAGGGTCACGTTCTGCACGCCGTTGAGGGAGGACGTGACACGGTAGTCGCCCGGCGGGATCCAGACCGTTCCGCCCTGGGCGGCGGCGATGGCGTCCCGGAACGCCTGGGTGGAGTCGCCGTTGCCGCTGGGGTCGGCGCCCTTGGACACGACCGACACCGACCCGGCGGGCTGGGCGGCGGCCGCGGCGACCTGCTCGAAGTCGGCGACGTCCACGGTCACCTGGGTGCCGGTCGACTCGACGGCGACCCGGTCCCCGGCCTGGACGCCCTGCCCGAGCAGCAGCCGGGCGTTGTCGAAGAAGTGGTGTGTCTTCGCGCCGGTGATCCAGCCGGTGTCCACGTACGAGTACTTGGAGGTCACCGGGATGGTCCTGGCGATCTTCGTGCCGTTGACGTACACGTTCAGCGAACCGGACTGGCCGTCGGGGACGCTGTAGGCGACGTTCACCGCGTTGGCCGCGCGCGGCACGGTGAACTCCACGCGCTGCCCCGAGGTGAGCCGCACGGCCTGCCGTCCGGAGGCCTCCGAGGCGAGCGAGCCCTGGGTGTGGTCGGGGCCGATCCGGGTGCCGGTGGTCGTCGCGGACTCGGCCTCCACGGAGGTGAAGGGGAGCGTGGCACCGGCGGCCGCGTGTGCGGCCGGGGCCACGGTGACGAGCATGCCGGCGGCGAGGGCGACGACCGCGCCGATGGCCGACATGCGCCTGACGTGTCTGGCGGTGCTGCTGTGCATGTGCTGATCCCTTCGTGGTGGGGGTGCGTGGGACAGCTGCGGGTGGTCGGCTCAGGCGCGCAGCCAGGCCGCCGTGTCCCGCGGCAGCCGGCCGGCGTCGTCCAGCGGGCCGCTGCTGAGCAGGATCCGGGAGTGGGCGGGGAGGTCGGCGGGGGCGGGGGCGAGGTTGACCACGCACACCGCGCCGGCACGGGCGAAGGCGAGCACGCCGTCGGGGGCGGGCAGCCAGGTGAGGGGGCCGTCGCCGAAGACCGGGCGGGTGGCGATGGCCTCGCGGTAGAGCGAGAGCATGGACCGCGGGTCGTCGCGCTGGCGGTCGACGGCGTACGCCGGCCAGCCGGCCGGCTGCGGCAGCCACGGCTCCTCGCGCGAACCGAAGCCCGCGTACGGCAGGTCGGCGGCCCACGGCAGGGGCACCCGGCAGCCGTCGCGGCCCGGATCCACGCCGTGCGACCGGAAGTACATGGGGTCCTGGATGCGGTCGGCCGGGATCTCGGCCTCCGGCAGGCCCAGTTCCTCCCCCTGGTAGACGTACACCGATCCGGGCAGTGCCAGCGACAGCAGGGCGGCCGCACGGGCCCTGCGGGCGCCGAGCGCGAGGTCCGTCGGGGTGCCGAAGGCCTTGGTGGCGAAGTCGAAGGCGGTGTCCGCACGGCCGTAGCGGGTGACGGTGCGGGTGACGTCGTGGTTGCACAGCACCCAGGTGGCCGGTGCTCCGACGGGGGCGTGCTCGGCCAGGGTGGTGTCGATCGAGGCGCTCAGCCGCTCGGCGTCCCAGGGGCAGGAGAGGAAGGAGAAGTTGAAGGCGGTGTGGAGTTCGTCGGGGCGCAGGTAGCGGGCGAAGCGCTCGGCGTCGGGGAGCCAGACCTCCCCGACGAACACGCCGTCGTAGGCGTCGGCGACGGATCGCCAGGAGCGGTAGATGTCGTGGAGTTCGTCGCGGTCGACGAACGGGTGCGGCTGCGGGTCCGCCGCGAGGTCGGGCAGGTCCGGGTCCTTGACGAGCAGGGCCGCCGAGTCGATGCGGACGCCCGCGACACCCCGCTCGAACCAGAACCGCAGGATCTCCTCGTGCTCCTGGCGGACCGCCGGGTGCGCCCAGTTGAGGTCCGGCTGCTCGGGCGTGAACAGGTGCAGGTACCAGTCGCCGTCGGGCAGCCGGGTCCACACCGGTTCGGTGGAGCCGACGAACTGCGACGGCCAGTCGTTGGGCGGCAGTTCGCCGTTCGGGCCGCGTCCGGGCCGGAAGTGGAACAGCTCCCGTTCCGGGCTGCCGGGTCCGGCGGCGAGCGCCGCCTGGAACCAGGGGTGCCGGTCGGACACGTGGTTGGGCACGATGTCGACGATGGTCCGGATGCCCGACTCACGGGCCTCGGCGATGAGTTTCTCCGCCTCGGCCAGGGTGCCGAAGGCCGGGTCGATGGTCCGGTAGTCGGCGACGTCGTAGCCGCCGTCCTTCAGGGGTGACAGGTACCAGGGGGTGAACCACAGGGCGTCGACGCCGAGTTCGGCGAGGTACGGCAGGCGGGCGCGGACGCCCGCGAGGTCGCCGGTGCCGTCGCCGTCGCCGTCCGCGAAGCTGCGGACGTACACCTGGTAGATGACGGCGGAGCGCCACCAGTCCTGGTCCGGCTGGGGGTTGCGGGCAGGGGTGGGCTGTCCCACGGTGCGTGCCTTTCTGTCTCGGGGGCTCCAGGGCGGTTCAGCCCTTGGTGCTGCCCGCGCTGATCCCGGCGATGATGTGCCGCTGGAAGACGAGGAACAGCGCCACCATCGGGATGCTGGCGATCACCATCGCGGCGATGAGCACGGTGAGCTGGATGTTCTGCGACAGCTGGACGAGCGCCACGCTGATCGGCTGTTTGCCGGTGTCGGAGAAGACCATCAGCGGCCACAGGAAGTCCTGCCAGACGGCGACCAGCGCGAAGATGGACACCACCCCGAGGACCGGCCGGGACATGGGCAGCACCACCGACCACAGGATGCGCAGCTTGCCGGCGCCGTCGATCTCGGCGGCCTCCAGCACGTCGCGCGGCAGCTGGTCGAAGAACCGCTTGAGCAGGTACAGGTTGAAGGCGTTGGCGGCGGCCGGCAACCAGATGGCGAGGGGGTCGTTGAGCAGGCTGGTGTGGAGGATCGGCAGGTCGGCGACGGTGAGGTACTTGGGTACGACGAGTGCCTGCGCCGGGACCATGAGGGTGGCGAGGATGCCGCCGAGGATCACGTTGCCGAAGGCGGGCTTCAGCTTGGACAGGGCGTAGGCGGCGGCCGTGCAGAACACCAGTTGGCAGGCCCAGGCACCGGCCGCCTGCACCACCGTGTTCCACAGGTGCTGCGGCAGCTGCATCAGGTCCCAGGCGTCGGTGTAGCCGCCGGTGTGCCAGTGCTTCGGTATCAGTGTCGGCGGGGTCTGGGCGACCTCGTCCGGGGACTTGGTCGCGCCGGTCACCATCCAGTAGACCGGGAAGAGGAAGGCGAGCGCGAAGAGGAGCACGACGGCCGTGAACACCGCCCAGTAGACGGCCTTTCCGCGGGGGCGGGCGAGGGTGGCCGGGGAGATCAGGGTGCGGGTCTCGCTCATGCGTCCCCCTCGTTCCGGGTGAGCCGCAGGTAGAGGGCGGAGAAGACGCCGAGCAGGGCGAGGAGCATCACGCTGAGCGCGCAGGCGCCGCCGAAGTCGTTGTAGAGGAACGCGTACTTGTAGATGAGGTAGAGGACGGTGACCGTCGCGTTCTCGGGGCCGCCGCCGGTGATGACGAACGGTTCGGTGAACACCTGCATGGTGGCGATGATCTGAAGCAGCATCAGCATGAGGATGACGAACCGGGTCTGCGGGATCGTCACGTGCCGGATGCGCTGGAGCAGGTTGGCTCCGTCCAGCTCGGCGGCCTCGTACAGCTCGCCCGGGATGGACTGCAGGGCGGCCAGGTAGATGAGGACGGTGCCGCCCATGTTGGCCCAGGTGGCCACGATGACCAGGGAGACGAGCGCGGTGTCGGCGCCGTTGGACCAGTTCGAGGTGGGCAGGTGCGCGAAGCGCAGCACCTCGTTGGCGAGGCCGGCCCCCGGGTCGTAGAACCACTTCCACAGCAGGGCGCTGACCACCGGCGGGATCATCACCGGCAGGTAGACCACGACCCGGAAGAAGGCCTTGGCGTGCCGCAGTTCGTTGAGGACGAGCGCGAGGACGAAGGGGACGGCGAAGCCGATGAGCAGGGCCAGCACCGTGAACGTGAAGGTGTTGCGCCAGGCCGCCGTGAACTCCGGGTCGTGCAGGACGCGGGTGAAGTTGGCGGTGCCGACCCACTCGGGCGAGGAGCCGGGCGTGTACTTCTGGAAGGCGATCACGACCGCGCGGATCGCCGGGTACCAGGAGAACAGGGCGAAGCAGAGCAGGCCGCCGAGGAGGAAGCCGTACGCGCGGGCCTGGTCGATGAGGCGGCGCCGCCTCCGGTCCCCCGCCGGGGGCGGCGCCGGGACCGGGTGGGCGGCCGGCTGTGCCTGGATCCGCCGTTCGGCCGTCTTGGTCATGGCGGTCAGCTCCGGGCCAGGATGCTGTCGATCTTCCCGGAGGCGTCCTCCAGGAGCCGGTCGATGTCCGCGTCCTTCTTGGTGAGGACGGCGGAGACGACGCCGTCGAGGACCGAGTAGATCTGCTGGGCGTTCGGCGGCTCGATCTTCATCCGCAGCCGCTGGTTGCCGTCCAGGAAGGCCTGGTAGTTCTCCACCGGCACATTGGCGTTGGCCTTCTTGACCTGCTGGTCCTTGGCGTCGGCGGCGCCGGTGAACAGGCGCGGCTCGGGCAGGCCGACAGGGGCGTCGCTCTGCTTGGCCCGGGCGTAGTCGCCGAGGAAGCCGGATCCGGGGGTGAGGAACATGTGGTCGAGCCACTTCAGGCCGGCGCGGATCTGGGCCGGGCTGTCCTTCTTGTTGAACATGTAGCCGTCGCCGCCGATGAGGGTGCCCTTGCCGCCGGGCATGGGGGCGAGGGCGAGGTCCTTATAGTTGCCGCCCTTCTCCTTGACCAGGATCGGGATGTTGTCGGGGGCGCTGAGGTACATGCCGAGCTTGCCCGAACCCATCATCTGCTGGACGTCGTTGATGACGAGGAGCTGCTTGCTGCCCATCGAGTCGTCCGTCCACCGCATGTCGTGCAGGTTCTGCAGCACCGCGTGGCCCTCGGGGGTGTCGATCGTCGCCTTCTTGCCGTCGGGGCCGACGACGTCGCCGCCCTGGGAGTAGAGCTCGGCGGTGAAGTGCCAGCCGCCCTGGTTCTGGGCGCTGTAGTCGGCGTATCCGACGGTGCCGCCGCCGAGGGCCGCGATCCTCCTGGCGTCGGCGCGGACCTCTTCCCAGGTCGCCGGCGGCTTGTCCGGGTCGAGTCCGGCCTTCTGGAAGAGCTTGCGGTTGTAGATCAGCCCCATGGAGTAGCCGGTGCGCGGGATGCCGTAGACCTTGCCGTCCACGGTGTAGATGTCCCGCAACTGCTTCTGGAGGGTGCCGTAGCTCTTCAGTTCCTTCAGGTACGGCGTGAGGTCGGCCGCCTGGTTGATGTCGACGACGTGGCCCGCGTCGGTGAAGTACGTGTAGAAGACGTCCTCCATCTGACCGCCGGCGAGCTTGGCGTCGAAGGTCTTCGGGTCCTGGCAGGGGAAGGCGTCGTGGGTCACGACGTCGATGTCCGGGTTCTTCTTCTCGAAGGAGGCGACATCCGCCTCGAAGAACGTCCGGTCGACCTTGGCGCTCTTCGGCGGCTCGCAGTTGACGGTGATGCGCGTCTTGCCGTTCGCCGCGTCGTCGTCACTCGACCCGCAGGCGGTCGCGGCAAGCGCGAGGGCGGAACAGACGCCGATCGCGACATAGGTACGGCGGAACCCGGTGCTTCTCATCGGTGGACCCCTTGTGGCACTCATGGCAGGAGCGGTGGGCGCCGCACACTCAAGCACCGCCGACAAGCGACCGCAAGATGTCGCGCAGAATCTGTAATTATTTGACAGCGGATGGAAGGACTCCGGCGCGTTCCCGCTTCTCAGGTGCGCGGTGCTTGCGCGGTAGAGCCGCGCACCACCAGCTCGGGCTCGAAGAGCAGTTCCTCGGCCGGTACGGCGGTGCCGCCGATCTGCGCGTTCAGCAGCTCGACGGCCGCGCGGCCCATGGCCTCGATCGGCTGGCGCACGGTGGTCAGCGGCGGTTCCGTGCAGTTCATGAAGGCCGAGTCGTCGTAGCCGACGACGGAGATCCGGCCGGGGACGTCGTACCCCTTGCGGCGGGCCGCCCGGACGGCGCCGAGCGCGAGCGGGTCACTGGCGCAGATGATGCCGGTGACGCCGCGGTCGATGAGCCGGGAGGCCGCGGCGTGGCCGCCCTCGATGGAGAAGATGGCGCGGGCCGTGAACTCCTCGGGCAGGTCGCCGGCGATCGCCCGCGCGGCCGCCAGCTTGCGGGCCGAGGGCACGTGGTCGCCGGGGCCGAGCACCAGGCCGATGCGCTCGTGCCCCAGGGAGGCCAGGTGCCGCCAGGCCTGTTCCACGGCGACGGCGTCGTCGCAGGACACGCTCGGGAAGCCGAGGTGCTCGATGGCCGCGTTGACCAGCACGACGGGGATGTGCCGGTCGGCGAGCAGCCGGTAGTGGTCGTGGGGTGCGTCGGCCTGCGCGTACAGACCGCCGGCGAAGACCACTCCGGAGACCTGCTGTTGCAGCAGCAGTTCGACGTAGTCCGCCTCCGAGACGCCGCCCTTGGTCTGCGTGCAGAGCACCGGGGTGAGGCCGAGCTGGGCGAGGGCGCCGCCGATGACCTCGGCGAAGGCGGGGAAGATGGGGTTCTGCAGCTCCGGCAGGACCAGGCCCACGAGCCGGGCGCGTTCGCCGCGCAGCTGGGTGGGCCGCTCGTAGCCGAGCACGTCGAGGGCGGACAGCACCGACTGCCGGGTGGCTTCCGAAACCCCGGGTTTGCCGTTGAGCACCCGGCTGACCGTCGCCTCGCTGACCCCGACCTTCTTCGCCACTTCCGCAAGTCGTCGCGTCATGAGCGCAAGCGTAGCGCAAGAAACGCAAACAGTTTGCGTAAAGGCGTGGCCGCCTCATGGGGGTGGGGTCGCCGGGCGGGAGGGGGCCACGGAAGGGGGCGGAGGGTCGTGCCGGGACGAGGGGGCGGAGCGCCCCGGAGGGAGGGGGTCGTTTCGACCCGGCGCCGCCGGTGACCTGAACACCGGCGGTGCCGGGTCAGTCCTCGGGCGCCGAGACGACCGTCAGGTGCGTGCCCGTGCCGCGGTGCCGGCGTGAGCGGCGCGCCGGCGCGGCCGTCCGGCGGGGCTCGCGCAGGACCATCGTCAGGCGCCGGTGGCCGAGGTCCCGCAGGGTCTGCGGGGTCTCCTCCACGATGCGGCACTCGACCGGGCCCCGGCGCGGGTCGGGGTGGAGCAGCAGCCGGACGGCTCCGTCGAGGCGCGTGGCGGCCTCACCGACGGCCCGGATCCAGTGCGGCAGACCCTGCCGGTAGGCGGCCTCCATGAGCGGGTCCTGACCGATGTCCCGGCGGATCGCCTGGAGTTCGTGGTCGTGTCCCCCGCTCTCCAGCGCGGCGCGCAGATGGGCCAGCATCGGCAGGCACCAGCCCGGCTCGTGCTCGCCGAGGATCTCCCCCGCGTCGGGGTGGAACAGGACGAACCGCAGGAAGTTGTCGCCGGGCATGGCCGTCGGGTGGGGGCGCATGCCGCGAAAGAGCGTCGCGAAGGCGTTGTTGGCCATGACGACGTTCCAGTGCCGGTCGACGACAAGGGACGGGTAGGGCACGGACTCCAGCAGCGTGGCGTAGTCCTGCAGGTACGACTGGGTCTCGCAGGTCGCGGGGAGGGGCCGCGGTGCCGGCCGCTGCCCTCCTGCCTGATGTGCCATCGGGAGGTCACCCCTCTTGCCTCTGCGGCCTTCACGCGGCGATGTGATCCTGGTGCCCCGCCACGATCGGTGTCAACTATCGTGGCATTTCATGCCGCTCGACGGCTGAAATTCGCCACAGTTGTGGCGAGACCTGGATGTGAGTTCGAGGCACCCGCTACTCTCCGGGAAGTTCACGGCGACCGCTTGCGAGAAGCACGCACGCGTCTGAAACCCTCGAGAGACGTAGGAGTTCTGTCGGTGACGGATGGCTACGAGGATCCGGGCGCCGCGGCGACCGCCCAGCTGCCGGCCGTCGTCGCCCGCGTCACCGCGCTCGCCGACCGGCTCGGCGTCCCGCACGCCGAGGTCTTCGACGTCGCGCGGCTGTGCACCGCCTGCGGTGTGCCCGAGCCGGTGGTCAAGGCTCTGCTCAGCGGGCGGCCGGCGGGCGAACCCGACGTCCAGGCGCGGTTCCTGCAGCGCCTGGACCTGTTGCGGCGCACGCGGCTGAAGCCCAACGGCCGCAGGTACACCCAGCAGGAGATCGCCGACGGCGCGGGCATGTCCCGGCAGCAGGCCGGCGCCCTCATCAACGGCGACCGGCGGCCCACGATGGAGCACTGCGACGCGCTGCAGCGTTTCTTCCGGGTGCACGCCGGCTTCCTCACCGCTGAGGACCCCGAGGCACTGGCGGGTGCGCTGCAGCGCACCGAGCAGGAGTTGCTGCAGAAGCTCGCCGACCGGGAGCGGGCCGCGGCGGAGGTGGCCGAGGACCCGCTGGAGCGGCTGCTACAGGACCACGGGGTGCGCGGAATCGCCTGGCGGGCCGCCCAGTTGCCCACCGATCAGCACCGGGACAAGGTCGCCGAGTGGCTCGACATGCTGCTGGAGAGCGTCAAACGACCCGAGTCGTGAGCCGGGGGTGGACCGTGGGCGTCGCCAGGGAGATGCGCCGGTGTGCGACGACCTGGTGGGCGGGCTGACGAGGCCCGCACCCGCGCCGCCGCACGAGCTGTACCGCGCGCGGTGCGAGGCGATGAGCGGACGCCGCGGACGTCCCGTGCTCTGCCGTACGGCCGTCCTCCCACCGGGTACGGCGAGCGGACTCTGGCTGGATCTGGCCGATCGCGATCTCGTCGTGGTGGAGGAACGCACCGCTCCGGAGCATCAGTTGGTGATCCTGGGCCACGAACTGTGGCACATGCGGGCCGACCGGTGTGTTGCCGACGGCGGCCGCGGGGGCGGCCCCGGCAGCGCCGCGCGGCTGCTGCGGGCCGGCGCGGCCGGTCCGGCGCCCGCGGACCGCGGACCGCGGACCGCGGGCGGCGGGGCATCGGGTCGCGGCCCGTACCCGCTTCGACCACGCCGAGGAACGCCAGGCCGAGACCTTCGGGCTGCTCCTGGCCGGCAAGTGCCGTAGGCGGCTTGCCGGTTCGGCGCCACGCGGCCCGGCGCGACGCGACGGTCTCGCCGGCCGCATCGGCGCGTCCCTGGCTGAGCCGGACGCGGGGCGCCGCGGACTGACCCGGTCCGGGGCCACAGGAGTTGACCGGACGCGGCGCCTGCCCCCGCCTCGGGTGCGAGCCGTTGCGCGCGTCCGGTCCGACGGCAGCGCCGTCCGCGGGCGCGGCCGCCCCGCACGCGCCGGTTGCTGCCGCTCCACGCGCGTCGGCCGCGCCGCCGCATCGTCATGCGCCCCGTACAGCCGCACGTCCGGGACCTCGTCCGCCGGGTGCGGTGCGGTTTCAGCTCCGCTGAGCGGGCGAACCGACGCCGCGGCGGACGGCGTTGTCAGTGGTGGGCGGCAAGCTGGAGGCGTGCGCCGTACGACTCGGCGCACGGCGCCGCAGGGCGCGTGACCGTGACGCCTACTCGGGGAGAGCCGACCGATGCCCACCGCCGTACTGACCGACCGTGAGCGCACCGCCGTGCAGGCCTACCTGCGGCTGCTGCATACGGTGCGCGCCGCCTTCGACGGGCCGCCGGACGGCGACCGGCCCGCCGTCGTCCCGCCCAGCGCGCTCGCCGAGGCGGAGGCGGCCCTGGCCCGGGCGGGGCTCTCGGGCAACGAGGAGCGGTTCTTCCTGCTGCTGCGCGAGTGGTGCCCGGCCTCCTGACCGGCCGGAGCCGGTCCGCCGCCCCCGGGGCCTGCGCGCGTGTCGCCGTCGGCGAGGGGTCCCGCGACGCGCGGCAGGGGGCGGCGGCCGTATCGGCGGGTGCCGCCAGGGGGCTCGGCACGTCGTGACGGGCGCGTGCGCGGGCAGGAGCGGCGGCCGCTCGGGCTGCGTGCCGCTGGCAGCGCCGTAACCGTTCGGGATGCGTACCGCTCACGGGCACTGGCCGTCCGCGCCACGCGTCCGGGATGCGTGCGCCCAGGGGAGGTGGCCCTCCGCGCCGCGCGTCCGGGATTGGTGCCGCTGGCAGCGCCGGTAACCGTTCGGGATGCGTGCGCTCAGGGGCGGTGGCCGTCTGCCCCGTGCGTTCGGGATGCGTGCCGCTCACTGGCACTGGCCGTCCGCCCCGCGCGTTCGGGATGCGTGCCGCTCGCGGGCACCTGGCCATCCGCGCCGTGCGCCCGGGCTGCGTGCCGCTGGCAGCGCCGGTAACCGTTCGGGATCCGTGCCGCTCACGGGCGCTGGCCGTCCGCGCCCGGCTCGGGGACGTGGCCGCGCGCGATGCGCGCCGCTCCGGGCGGCGGCCGCCGGTCGGCGTGGTGGCCGTGGACGGACCGGCCGGGCGCGTCCGGGGGCCGGCGTCGCCTGCGGCGGCCGGGCGCGCGTCCCGGCCGGCGTGTCAGGAGTGCGGTACGACGACGGTCGTGGCCACCACTCCGTCGCGTACGGCCCAGCGGCCGTCGAAGGACTGCAGCCGGCGGCCGCCGACCAGCGGCCCGGGGACGAGGAGCTCGGCCCGCAGGGTCCCGGCCGGCCCGCCACCGGCGTGCGGGCTGAGGATGATGTCGGCCTCCGAGAAGTCCAGCCACTTGCGAGTGAGGGGGTACCACGCCTTGTAGACGGACTCCTTGGCGCTGAACAGGATCCGGTCCCAGTGCACGGCGGGCCGCTCCTCGGCGAGCCGGGCCAGCCGTTCGGCCTCGGCGGCCAGGAAGACGGTGGCGCCCACGCCGTCCGGCAGCGGCCCGTGCGGTTCGGCGTCGATGCCGAGGGAGGCCAGGTCGCCGGCGCGGACCAGGGCGGCGGCGCAGTAGCCGTCGCAATGGGTCATGCTGCCGATCAGGCCGTCCGGCCAGCGCGGGGCTCCGCGCTCGCCGCTGACGATGGCCTGCGGCGGCACGCCGAGCTTCTCCATGGCACGCCGGGCACACCCGCGCACGGCCGCGAACTCGCGGCGGCGCTTCGCCACGGCACGCGCGACGAACGCCTGCTCCTCCGGGTGGAGCGGGGCGTCCCACAGCGGGTCGTCACGGAGTGCCTCCACTGCCACGACCGACTCCGGGAGCAGCTCCTCGATCACCGGTTTCGACCTCCATCGGCAGGATACGACGCAGCGTCCCCGGGCGCCCGGGGCGCTTGCGCCACTCGCGGGGATACCCCACGGAGACCTCTTCGAAGCGGACTCCGTCGTGCCACGTGGTGCGCGGGATGTGCAGATGGCCGTAGACCACGGTGGCGACGCGGAACCGGCGGTGCCAGTCGGCGGTCGCGCTCGTCCCGCACCACATGGCGAACTCGGGGTGCCACAGGACCTCGGTGGGATGCCGGTCCAGCGGGTAGTGATTGACGAGCACGGTCGGCAGGTCCGCGGGCAGCGCCTCGAGCCTGCGCTCCGTCTCGGCGACCCGGGCCCGGCACCAGTCCTCACGGGCGGGATAGGGGTCGGGGTGCAGCAGGAACTCGTCGTTGCAGACGATGCCCGTGCCCTCCGCGTAGGCGAGTCCCTCGGCCTTCGTGGCGCAGCCGGCGGGCAGGAACGAGTAGTCGTACAGGAGGAACAGCGGGGCGACGGCGACCGGGCCGCCGGGGCCGTGCCACACCGGGTACGGGTCCTCGGGCGTGAGCACGCCCAGTTCCCGGCACAGCTCGACCAGGTGCTCGTAGCGGGCTGCTCCACGCAGGGTGACCGGGTCCTTCGGGTGGGTCCACAGCTCGTGGTTGCCGGGCGCCCACAGCACCTTGCGGAAGCGGGCCGCGAGCGTGCCGAGCGCCCAGCGGATGTCGGCGACGGTCTCCGCGACGTCGCCGGCCACGATCAGCCAGTCCTCGTCGCCTTCGGGGCGCATGCTCTCGACCAGGGCCCGGTTCTCCGCATACCCGATGTGCAGGTCGCTGACGGCCAGCAACTGGCCGGCCCCGGCCCTCGGCTCCACCCCGCACCCCCTTTTCCGATCACGGCTCGCGGACACCACCTGAACACATTTCCATACGGCGGACAAGACGGTTCGGTCCGGCCACCGGCTCACACCGGGCGCCGAACACCCGCCCGGCGTAAGGAAGACGGCCCGGCCGGGCACATCCCGGACCACGCCGGGAGCCGGGGACGCACCGACCGGCGCACCCACCCCGCGAGCCCGCGCCCGCCGACCGGCGGACGCGCGGGGCAGACGCGCTTCGGGAGCCGGGCCCACCTGCCGACGGACGCGCCGGGCGGAGGCACTTCGGGATCCCGGGGCAGCCCACCGGCACACGTTCCCGACCCCGGGCACGCGCCCCGGCAGCCGCACTCCGGCATCCCGTGCACACCGCCCGGCGGGCGCGTCACGGCATCCCGGGCACGCCGCCCGACAGACGCACTCCAGGCCCCGGACACGCCGCCCGACAGACGCACTCCGGCATCCCGGGCACGGCGCCCGGCGGAGGCGTCACGGGCCGGGGTCGCGCCGGGCGGAGACCGGGAATCCGTAATCTGCGCGTTGCACGCGGGCACCTTTGAAAGCCGTATGATCGGCCCAACGCCAGCACCCCTCATCCCCCTTCGCACGGGGCTGTTCGGCGTCCCTTCCTCCCCTCTGCCCGGGCACGGGTCGCTCAGCCCTGCCCGCACCCCGTGAAAGGCGGCCTGCATGGTCTCTCGCGTACGCGTCTGGCTCAACCGCACGTACGCGGAGAACGTGTTCTTCATGGATCAGCTGCGGAGAAATCCCAGCGACCGCGCGGTGGAGATCCACGCCACCCACGCGGACCCCGACTCCCCCGTGCTGGCCGCCGCCGACACTGCCGACCTGGAGCCGGAGGGCCTGTCCCCCGCCGGATACGTCGAGTACGCCCTGGACCAGTGCGCGCGGCGCGGCATCGACGTCTTCGTGCCCAGGCTGCACCAGGCGGCGATCGTGGCGCACCGCGCCGAGTTCACGGCGGCCGGTACGGCGCTGCTGGCGCCGACGCCCGAGGCGGTGGCCGTGTTCGAGGACAAGGCCACGGCGTACGAGGCGGTCCGTTCCGTCGGCGTCCCGGTGCCGCCCTGGTGGCGGGTGCGTACGGCCGACGAACTGCTGTGCGCCGTCGAGGAGTTGGAGTCAGCCGGGCACAAGCCCTGCTTCAAGCCGGCGGCCGGCGCGGGCGGCGTCGGCTTCCGGGTGATCACGCGCAGCCCCTTCTCGCTGGCCGACCTGGCCGGCTTCCCCGGTCCGTACGTGCGCCTGGACTCGGTGATCGAGGCGCTGACCCGGACCGAGGAGCCGGTGGACTGGCTGGTGATGCCGCGGCTGGAGCAGCCCGAGGTGTCCGTCGACTGCCTCACCGGCACCGACAACCGGGTCCGGCTCGCGGTGGGCCGCACCAAGAACGGCCGCCGCCGCGGTTTCACCGTGGACGAGCAGTGGCTGGAGCCGGCCCGGCTGGTCGCCGAGGGCTTCGGGCTGCACCACCTGTCCAACATCCAGTTCCGCATGTTCGGCGACCGCCCGGTGCTGCTCGACGTCAACACGCGGCCCGCCGGCGGCCTGCACCAGCTGTCCCTCTGCGGGGTGAACGTGCCCTGGGCGGCCGTGCGGTTGGCGCTCGGCGAGGACCCGGGGTTCATCGAGCCGCCGTTCCTCGGGCCGGACTACACGGTGGTGTCGGGATCGCACCCGCTCCTGCCCGCTGCGCGTCCGCGGCAGCGGGTGGAGCCGGCGGAGACCCTGCTGCCGGCGGTGCCCATGCAAGCGGCCTCGGCGGCCGAGGTGCTGCCGCTGTAGGGGGAGGCGCGGGGACCGGCGTACGGGAGCCGCTTCCCCGCACCCGAACCGATCAGTTTCGTTCACCCGCTTGACAGCGGGATTGGTCCATACCAAATTCATGGGCGCACCTCTTTCGCACTTCCCCGCACTCCCCAACACCCCCGTCCCCACAGGGAGATCGCGTGCGTCACATACTCGGACGTCCCAGACGCCGGCTTCTTGCTCTGCTCGGTACCACGGTCCTCGCGCTCGGCGGAGCCGTCGCCCTGCCCGGTACCGCCCAGGCGGCCAACGTCCTCACCAACCCCGGATTCGAGTCCGGTGGCCTCTCCCCCTGGACCTGCACCGGCAACCTCGGCTCGGTCGTCTCCTCCCCCGCGCACACCGGATCCAAGGCGCTGCAGGGCGCCGTCACCTCGAGCGACAACGCGCAGTGCAGCCAGACGGTCGCCGTGCAGCCCAACACGACCTATTCGCTCAGTGGTTGGGTGCGCGGCAGCTATGTGTACCTCGGCGTGGACGGCGGTGCCTCCACCTGGACGACCTCCCCCTCGGCGTACAGCCGGCTCAGCGTCTCCTTCACCACGGGCGCCTCGCAGACCAGCGCCACCGTCTACGTCCACGGGTGGTACGCGCAGGGCACCTACTACGCCGACGACGTCAGCCTGGACGGCCCGGGCGGCGGAGGCGGCGGCGACACCCAGGCCCCCACCGCGCCCGGCGGGCTCACCTCCACCGGCAAGACCTCCTCCAGCGTGTCACTGAAGTGGAACGCCGCCACGGACAACGTGGGTGTGACGGCGTACGACGTCTACAGCGGCTCCAACCGGCTGCTCAGCGTCTCGGGAACGTCCGCCACGGTCGCCGGTCTGTCGCCGAGCACGGCCTACACCTTCACGGTGAAGGCGCGGGACGCGGCCGGGAACACCTCGCCCGCCTCCAACTCCGTGGCGGTGACGACCGATGCGGGCGGTGGTGGCGGCACCGGGTTCACACAGGCGGCGCCGTACCTGTTCGAGGGCTGGGGCGATCCGCCGAGCCCGACGACGGTGATGAGCGCGACCGGGATCAAGTGGTTCACGATGGCGTTCGTGCTGGACTCCGGCGGCTGCACGCCGTCCTGGGACGGCAGCCGGCCGCTGACCGGCGGCGTGGACCAGACGGCCATCAACCAGATCCGGTCCGCCGGCGGTGACATCGTCCCCTCGTTCGGCGGCTGGCAGGGCAGCAAGCTCGGCGCCAACTGCTCCTCCGCGAGCGCGCTGGCCGGCGCCATCCAGAAGGTGATCGACGCCTATGGGCTCAAGGCCGTCGACATGGACATCGAGAACACGGACGAGTTCGAGAACGAGGCCGTGCAGGCGAGGATCCTGACCGCGCTGAAGACGGTCAAGGCCAACAACCCGGGCCTGAAGACCATCGTCACCTTCGGTACGTCCACCACCGGGCCGACGTACTACGGCAACCGGCTGATCGAGCAGGCGCAGTCGCTCGGCGCGAACATCGACGTGTTCACCATCATGCCGTTCGACTTCGGCGGCGGCGCCGACATGTACGGCAGCACCGTGAACGCCGCCGAGGGGCTGAAGAACAAGCTGAAGTCCACCTTCGGCTGGGACGACGCCACCGCCTACGCCCACATCGGCATCTCCGGCATGAACGGCCTGTCCGACCAGCAGGAGACGACCACTCCGGCGATCTGGACCCAGATCCGCGACTGGGCGAACTCCCACCACATCGCGCGGCTCGCCTTCTGGGCGGTCAACCGGGACCGGCCGTGCGCGGGCGGCGGCGTGGTGAGCAACTGCTCCGGCATCAACCAGAACACCTGGCAGTTCACCTCGATCACGGCCGGTTTCACGGGCTGACGATCGGGGGGGACGACGGAGGGCCGCTCGGCGGAGCGGCCCTCCGCGCGTCCGATGACGGGGGCCGGGCCCGCGTCCGATGACGGGGGCCGGCCCCGCGTCCGTGACAGGGACCGGGCCCCGCGTCCGTGACAGGGACCGGGCCCCGTCCGTGACGGGGGCCGGGCGGACGGCCCGTCCGTGACGGGGGCCGGGCGGACGGCCCGTCCGTGACGGGGGCCGGGCGGACGGCTGCTATGTCAGATACGCCAGCCCCGGATGGACCTCGGTGTAGCCCTCCACCAGCCTGCGGGCCACGGTGACGGAGTCCACCAGCGGGTGCAGCGCGAAGGCCTTCACGGCCGTCGCCCGGGAACCGGACTCGGCGGCGGCGAGCACTTCGCGCTCGACGGCCTTGACCGAGCAGACGAGTCCGGTGGCGTGCCCCGGCAGCGGCTCGGCGGCCAGGGGATGCGCTCCGCCCGCGTCCACCAGGCAGGGGACCTCGACGACCGCGTCGGCGTCGAGGGCGGACAGGGTGGAGCGGTTGCGCACGTTGAGGATCAGGGTGGTGCGCTCGTCCCGCGCGATGGCCCGCATCAGGGCGAGGGCGACCTTCTCGTAACCGCCGGACAGGTCGTCGGCCTCGCGTTCGCCCGCGCCGGCGCTCTCCCGGTTCTCGGCCATGTAGGTGGCCTCGCGCTCGGCGCGGGTGCGGTCCCAGGCGAGCAGGGCGGAGACGCCGGGGTTCCCCGCCTCCCGGTAGAACGCCGCCTGCTGGTCGCGCAGGAACGCGCCACGGGTCCGCTCGGCCTCCTGGTAGGCGCGGACGGTCTCGCGGTTGAAGTAGTAGTAGTGCAGGTACTCGTTGGGGATCGCGCCGAGCGACCGGAGCCAGTCGGTGCCGAACAGCCGGCCCTCCTCGAACGAGCCGAGCAGCGCCGGGTCGGCGAGCAGGTGCGGGAGCCGGTCGCGCCCGGCGACGCGCAGGCCCCGTACCCAGCCGAGGTGGTTGAGGCCGACGTAGTCGACGAAGGCCTCCTTCGGGTCGACGCCGAGGACGCGGGCGATGCGGCGGCCGAGGCCGACCGGCGAGTCGCAGATGCCGATGACGCGCTCGCCGAGGTGGCGGGACATGGCCTCGGTGACCAGGCCCGCCGGGTTGGTGAAGTTGATGACCCAGGCGTCGGGTGCGAGGCGCGCCACGCGCCGGGCGATGTCGACGGCGACCGGGACGGTACGCAGGCCGTACGCGATACCGCCCGCGCCGACGGTCTCCTGGCCCAGCACACCCTCGGCGAGCGCCACCCGCTCGTCGGCCGCCCGTCCCTCCAGGCCGCCCACCCGGATGGCCGAGAAGACGAAGTCGGCGCCGCTCAGAGCCTCGTCCAGGTCGGTGGTGGCCGTCACCTCCGGCGCGTCCGGGATGCCGGCGGCCTGCTCGGCGAGGACCCGGGTCACCGCACGCAGCCGGCCGTCGTCGAGGTCGTGCAGGACGACCTCGGTGACCCGCCCCTCGGCGTGGTCGGTCAGCAGTGCCCCGTACACCAGCGGCACCCGGAACCCGCCGCCGCCCAGAATCGTCAGCCTCACGCCTGCACCCTTCCCGGTTTCCCGCCACGACCACCTCACCGGCGGCCCCCGGCGACCCGGCCGTGCGCGGCCGGCCACCGCGCGACCGTCCCCCACACCGGGCCGCGGACCGTCCCGGGCGAACTGTACGGGGCGGCGCGAGTCGTCCGCGAAGCCGCCGCCGCCCTCCGTCGCACGCCGTACCGGCCGCCCGCCGGCCCGGGCCGCCACCGAGTCGGCGCCGAAGCCTCAGGGGGGCGCGTCACCCGACGGTTCCGAGGCCAGGCGATCCTGCGGTGCGTGAACGACGGAGGACGGGCCGGACGCCCCGGCACGGGACCCCACGAACGGCGGAGGACCGGCCGGGATGCCCGGGCACCGGACCCCACGACGGCAGAGGCCAAGCCGAACACCCCCACACCGGACCCCACGACGGCAGAGGCCAAGCCGAACACCCCGACACCGGACCCGTCGGCACCGCGAGGCACGGAGGTGTGCGCGCCCCGGGTACGGCCGCGGGCACCCGACGCCCTCGGGTCCGGCGCGGCGCCGAGCTGCGCCGGGGCCTCCCCCGCGTCCCGCGTGCCGCCCCGTGCCGGTTCACGCCCTGCCCCCGAAGAAGACCTGCACCTCCCTGATGAGACCGTCCCGCACCGTGATCGCCTCGACGTTGCGGTACCGCTCGCCGGTGGTCAGCTCGTACTCGTAGCAGGCGAGGACCAGTTCCTCGTCCGCGGCGACCAGGTGCGTGATCCGCTGCTCGGTGAACCGGTCGGCGGTGGGGAAACAGCGCTCGAAGAACGCCGCCTTGCCGATGTGGTCGTCCTGGGGGCTGGTGAAGGTGAAGTCGTCGGCGTAGAGCGGAAGGGCCGCCGCGCGGTCCTGTGACCGGTAGTGCCGGAACGCCGCTTCGACGACGCCGGCCGGAGAGCCGTTCATACGCTGTCCTGGGTCGCAGGGGTGACCGTACCCCGCCACGATAGCCCCGCGCGCGGACAGGCGCCTTCGATCCGTGAACTGCCGGGCCGCGATGGGACTTTCTCTGCTTCAAGCCTTGACGCCACACGGGGCGCGGAGCACATTGTCGGCATCATGAGAGCGCTCTCAAAACTCCATGGGAGCGCTCTCATGCAACTCTCCCGCTCTCCCCGCATCCGAGAGGCTCCCCATGAGCGCATCCTCCGGCACCTCCAGACGCCGCCCCCTGCGGCGCGCGCTGGTCGCCGTCGCCGCAACGCTGGGCCTGGCCGCGGCCCTCGCCACGGCCGCCACCGCACCCGCCGGCGCCGCCGCGCCCACGCCCCCCGCGGGCTGGACGCAGGTCTTCGCCGACGACTTCAACGGCGCGGCGGGCACCGGCGTCAACACCTCCGACTGGCAGTACGACACCGGGACTTCGTACCCGGGCGCGGCCGCCAACTGGGGCACCGGCGAGGTCGAGACGATGACGTCGAGCACGAACAACGTCGCACTGGACGGCAACGGGAACCTGCTCATCACCCCGCGCCGCGACGCCTCCGGCCAGTGGACCTCCGGCCGGATCGAGACCAAGCGCACCGACTTCCAGCCCCCCGCGGGCGGCAAGCTGCGCGTCCAGGCCCGGATCCAGATGCCCAACGTCACCGGCGCCGCCGCGAAGGGCTACTGGCCGGCGTTCTGGATGCTCGGCTCGCCCTTCCGTGGCAACTACTGGAACTGGCCGGGCGTCGGCGAGCTCGACATCATGGAGAACGTGCAGGGCCTGAACACCGACTGGGCCACGATGCACTGCGGCACCAACCCGGGCGGCCCCTGCAACGAGACCTCCGGCATCGGCAACTCCACCTCCTGCACCGGCGCCACCTGCCAGGCAGGCTTCCACACGTACGCGATGGAGTGGGACCGCTCGACCAGCCCCGAGGAGATCCGCTTCTACCTGGACGGCGTCAACTTCCACACGGTGAGGGCCGACCAGGTCGACGCGACCACGTGGGCCAACGCCACCAACCACGGCTACTTCCTCATCCTCAACGTGGCGATGGGCGGCGGCTTCCCGGGGGCCTTCGGCGGCGGCCCGGACGGCGGGACGGAACCGGGCCACCCGATGACCGTCGACTACGTGCAGGTCCTGCAGTCCTCGGGCGGCGGCACCACTCCCCCGCCCTCCGGCAACCGCGACGCCTACAGCCCCATCCAGGCCGAGTCCTACGACAGCCAGTCCGGCATCGCCACCGAGACGACCACGGACACCGGCGGCGGCCAGGACATCGGCTTCGCGGCCAACGGCGACTGGGCGCTGTACAAGGGCGTCGACTTCGGTTCGACGGCGGCCACGCAGTTCAACGCCCGGGTCGCGAGCGGTGCCGCGAGCGGGGTCAGCGGGCTGGTCGAGGTACGCTTGGACAACCGGGGCAACGCGCCCGTCGGCAGCTTCGCGGTGGGCAACACGGGTGGCTGGCAGTCCTGGCGGACGGTCCCGGCGAACATCAGCGCGGTGACCGGCACCCACGACGTCTATCTCACCTTCACCAGCGGCCAGCCGGCCGATTTCGTCAACGTGAACTGGTTCGACTTCGGTCACTGAGCCGGTAGTCCGGTAACCGGCACCGGGCTTCCGGCGCGGTTACGCCGAACGGCCGGCCCCCTGCCAGGGGGCCGGCCGTTCGGCGTACCGCGTGCCGGTGTGGACGGCCCGCGGGGCCTCAGCGCAGTTCCGCCCGGAAGGCCACCGGCGTACGCCCGGTGTGCAGCTGGAAGAACTTGGAGAAGTTCGCCGCGTCGGGGAAGCCCACGGCCACGCCGACGCGGCCGATCGGCAGCTCCGTGTGGGCGAGGAGGCGTTTGGCCTCCAGGACGACGCGTTTGTCGATGAATCCCTTCGGTGTCTCACCGGTGGCCGCGCGGACGGCGCGGACGAGGGTGCGGCGGGAGTAACCGAGGGCGTCGGCGTAGGCGCTGACGCTGTGGTGGGTGGGGAAGCCCTGCTCGACCGCGTCCCGGAAGCGGGTGAACGTGTCCCCCAGGGCGGTGCCGGCGCCTTCCGGGGAGGCCTCCCCCGAGCCGGCCGCGAGGTGGGCGAGGCGCAGCAGAAACGCCGTCAGGGTGTGCCGCAGGACGGCCGCGTGCAGGCCGGGCGGGAGCGTCGCGGTGTCCTCGTACTCGCGGCGCAGATGGTCGAGGGCCGCGCGCAGCGCGGCGAGCCGGGCGGGGTCGGGGCGCAGCAGCGGCGGGAGGTCGTAGCGGTACAGGCCGGTGGCCTCGACGGTGGCGCGCGGCAGGAAGCCGGGCTGCATGGTCAGCACGGTTCCGCGGTACCCGGACTCCCTGGAGAACCGGTGGACCTGTCCGGGGCGGATCCACAGCAGCTCGCCGGCGGCGGGCTCGTACTCGGTGAAGTCGACCATGTGCCGGACGGGCCCTTCGGTGAAGAGCATGACGACATGGAAGTCGATGCGGTGGACGCGGTGCAGGGGGGCGTCGGAGTGCCAGGTGCGGTCGGTTCCCATGGGGCCGATCCGCATGCCGACGCCGCCGGCCGCCAGGTCGGCCGGGAAGGGGAAGGTTCTGATCCCGTCGCGGTCCGTGACGCCTCCGCCGTTCGTGCCGTCGGCGGAGGCTTGGCGTGTTCTGTCGCCCATGTCCCGTTCGTGCCGTCCCTGTCGCGTGATCACTGTCCCAGATTCACCACAGGCTGACACACCCCGACCTACCGTCAAAAAAGTCAGACTTTTAAGTTTGAACACGTCAGGCCCGCTATCCCGTACTGAACGAGGACTTCTTGAAGATGACTGCTCAGACACCCGACAGCTTCGAGTGGACCGACCTCGACCGGCGTGCCGTGGACACGGCCCGCTTGCTGGCGGCAGATGCGGTGCAGAAGGTCGGCAACGGCCACCCGGGCACGGCGATGAGTCTGGCGCCTGCCGCGTACACGATCTTTCAAAAGGTGATGCGTCATGACCCCGCCGACCCGGAGTGGGCCGGCCGGGACCGCTTCGTGCTCTCCCCGGGCCACACCTCGCTGACCCTCTACACCCAGCTGTACCTCGCCGGGTACGAGCTGGAGCTGGACGACCTGAAGGCGTTCCGCACCCACGGCTCCAAGACGCCGGGCCACCCCGAGTACGGGCACACCGCCGGTGTGGAGACCACCACCGGCCCGCTCGGCCAGGGGGTCGCGAACGCCGTCGGCATGGCGATGGCCGCCCGCTTCGAGCGCGGGCTGTTCGACCCGGAGGCCCCCGAGGGCACCTCCCCCTTCGACCACACCATCTGGGCGATCGTCTCCGACGGCGACCTGGAGGAGGGTGTCTCCGCCGAGGCCTCGTCGCTCGCCGGCCACCAGAAGCTCGGCAACCTGGTCTTCCTCTACGACGACAACCACATCTCCATCGAGGGCGACACCGCGACCGCCTTCTCCGAGGACGTGCTGGGGCGGTACGAGGCCTACGGCTGGCACACCCAGCGCGTCGAGCCCACCGCTGACGGCGACATCGACGTGGCCGCCCTGTACGCGGCGCTGGAGGCGGCCCGGGCGGAGACCGGGCGGCCCTCGATCATCTCGATGCGCACGATCATCGCCTGGCCGGCCCCGAACGCCCGGAACACCGAGGCCTCCCACGGTTCGGCGCTCGGCGAGGACGAGATCGCCGCCACCAAGCGCCTCCTCGGCTTCGACCCGGAGCAGACCTTCGAGGTCGCCGACGAGGTCCTGGCACACGCCCGCCGGGCCCTGGACCGGGGCGCGGAGGCCCACGCGGCCTGGGACAAGCGGATCGCCGAGTGGCGTACGGCCGACCCGGCGCGGGCCGAGCTGTTCGACCGCGTCAGCAAGGGCGAGCTGCCCGAGGGCTGGCAGGACGCCCTGCCGGTGTTCGAGGAGGGCAAGGCGGTCGCCACGCGGGCCGCCTCCGGCAAGGTGCTGCAGGCGCTCGGCGCGGTCATCCCCGAGCTGTGGGGCGGCTCCGCCGACCTCGCCGGGTCCAACAACACCACGATCGACAAGACCCGCTCCTTCCTCCCCGAGGGCAACCCGCTGCCCGAAGCTGACCCGTACGGCCGTACCGTGCACTTCGGGATCCGCGAGTTCTCGATGGCCGCCGAGATGAACGGCATCGCCCTGCACGGCAACACCCGGATCTACGGCGGCACCTTCCTGGTGTTCTCCGACTACATGCGCAACGCCGTGCGCATGTCGGCCCTGATGCAGCTGCCGGTGACGTACGTCTGGACGCACGACTCCATCGGTCTCGGCGAGGACGGACCGACCCACCAGCCGGTCGAGCACCTGGCCTCGCTGCGCGCCATCCCGGGCCTGAACGTCGTCCGCCCGGCGGATGCCGGCGAGACCGCGATCGCCTGGGCCGAGATCCTGAAGAGGCACGCCACGAACCCCGCCCCGCACGGGCTCGCGCTCACCCGCCAGGGCGTGCCGACGTACGCGCCGGACGAGGACGCGGCCAAGGGCGGCTACGTACTGCGCGAGTCCTCGACGGAGGTGCCGGAGGTGATCATCATCGCGACGGGATCCGAGGTGCACCTGGCCGTGTCCGCGCGGGAGCGGCTGGAGGCCGAGGGGGTCGGCACGCGGGTGGTGTCGATGCCGTGCGCGGAGTGGTTCGAGGAGCAGCCGCGCGCGTACCGCGAGCGGGTGCTGCCGCCGGCCGTGAAGGCCCGGGTCGCCGTCGAGGCGGGCATCGGCCTGACCTGGCACCGGTTCGTGGGCGACGCGGGACGCATCGTCTCGCTCGAGCACTTCGGGGCCTCCGCCGACGCCGGGACCCTGTTCGCCGAATTCGGCTTCACCCCTGAGAACGTCGCCGCCGCAGCCCGCGAGTCGCTCGCTGCCGCGCGCGCCTGATACCGACGCGAGAAGAAAGATGAACACTGTGACCGAAGCAATCGCCGTCCCGGGAGCCCTCAAGCGCCTCGCCGACGAGGGTGTGTCCGTCTGGCTGGACGACCTGTCCCGCGGGCGGATCACCTCCGGCAGCCTCGCCGACCTGGTGGCGAGCGGCAGCGCCGTCGGTGTCACGACGAACCCGTCCATCTTCCAGGCCGCCATAGGCTCCGGGGAGGGCTACGAGGAGCAGCTGGCCGACCTCGCCGTACGGGGGGTCACGGTCGACGAGGCCGTGCGGATGATGACGACCGCCGACGTGCGCGACGCCGCCGACGTCCTGCGTCCCGTGTACGACGGCTCCGGCGGCCGGGACGGCCGGGTCTCCATCGAGGTCGATCCCCGGCTCGCCCATGACACCAGGGCCACCGTCGCCGAGGCCAGGCAGCTGGCCTGGCTGGTCGACCGGCCCAACGTGATGATCAAGATCCCGGCGACGAAGGCGGGCCTGCCGGCCATCACCGAGGTCATCGGCCTCGGTATCAGCGTCAACGTGACCCTGATCTTCTCCCTGGAGCGCTACCGTGAGGTCATGGCGGCCTACCTGGCCGGCCTGGAGAAGGCCCGGGAGCGCGGGGTCGACCTGTCGACGGTCCACTCGGTGGCGTCCTTCTTCGTCTCCCGCGTGGACAGCGAGATCGACAAGCGGCTGACGGCGCTCGGCACCGACGAGGCCCTCGCGCTCAAGGGCCGCGCCGCCCTCGCCAACGCCCGACTCGCCTACGCGGCCTACGAGGACGTCTTCTCCTCCGCGCGCTGGCTGGCGCTGGCCGGGGACAGGGCGAACAGGCAGCGCCCGCTGTGGGCGTCCACCGGGGTGAAGGACCCCGCGTACAAGGACACCCTGTACGTGGACGAGCTGGTCGCGCCGGACACCGTCAACACCATGCCGGAGGCCACCTTGTACGCCGTGGCCGACCACGGCGAGATCACCGGCGACACGGTCACCGGTGGCTACCCGCAGGCCCACGCCGACCTGGCCGCCCTGGAGCGGCTCGGCATCTCCTACGACGAGGTCGTCCAGCAGCTGGAGGACGAGGGCGTCGCCAAGTTCGAGTCGGCCTGGCAGGACCTGCTGGACGCCGTCTCCACGTCCCTGGACAGCAAGGGAGTTGACGCGTAATGACGAACCAGTCCCCTGACGCCCCGGCCGGGCAGGCGGAGGTGCGCGTGCCGGTGGCCCCGGCCGCCGAGTGGGTGAACCCGCTCCGGGACCCCCGCGACCGCCGGCTCCCCCGCGTCGCGGGCCCTTCCGGTCTGGTCATCTTCGGCGTGACCGGCGACCTGTCCCGCAAGAAGCTGATGCCGGCCGTGTACGACCTGGCCAACCGCGGCCTGCTGCCGCCGGGCTTCTCCCTCGTCGGGTTCGCCCGGCGGGACTGGGCGGACCAGGACTTCGCCGAGGTCGTGCACGACGCCGTCCGCGAGCACTCCCGCACGCCCTTCCGCGAGGAGGTGTGGCAGCAGCTCGCCGAGGGCATGCGGTTCATCCCCGGCGACTTCGACGACGACACCGCGTTCAAGCAGCTGAAGGACGCCGTCGACGAGCTGGACGCCTCCCGCGGGACCGGCGGCAACTTCGCCTTCTACCTCTCGGTGCCGCCCAAGTTCTTCCCGAAGGTCGTCCAGCAGCTGAAGAAGGTCGGCCTGGCGACCCCGCCCCCGGGCTCCTGGCGCCGCGCGGTCATCGAGAAGCCGTTCGGCCACGACCTGAAGTCGGCCCAGGAGCTGAACAAGGTCGTGCACGACGTGTTCGATCCGGAGCAGGTGTTCCGGATCGACCACTACCTCGGCAAGGAGACGGTCCAGAACATCCTGGCGCTGCGCTTCGCCAACCAGATGTACGAGCCGATCTGGAACCGCAGTTACGTCGACCACGTGCAGATCACCATGGCCGAGGACATCGGCATCGGCGGCCGGGCCGGCTACTACGACGGCATCGGCGCCGCCCGTGACGTCATCCAGAACCACCTGCTGCAGCTGATGGCGCTGACCGCCATGGAGGAGCCGATCGCGTTCGACGCGGAGGCGCTGCTCACCGAGAAGCTGAAGGTGCTGAAGTCGGTGCGGCTGCCCGACGAGCTGGGACTGCACACTGTGCGCGGCCAGTACACGGCCGGCTGGCAGGGCGGCCAGAAGGTCGTCGGCTACCTCGAGGAGGAGGGCATCGACCCCAACTCGAAGACCGACACCTTCGCCGCGGTCAAGCTGGGCATCGAGAACCGCCGCTGGGCGGGCGTGCCCTTCTACCTGCGTACCGGCAAGCGGCTGGGCCGCCGGGTCACCGAGATCGCGGTCGTCTTCCAGCGGGCCCCGCACTCCCCCTTCGACCAGACGGCGACCGAGGAGCTCGGGCAGAACGCGATCGTCATCCGCGTCCAGCCGGACGAGGGCATGACCGTACGGTTCGGATCGAAGGTGCCGGGCACCTCGATGGAGATCCGGGACGTGTCGATGGACTTCGCCTACGGCGAGTCGTTCACCGAGTCGAGCCCGGAGGCGTACGAGCGGCTCATCCTGGACGTGCTGCTCGGCGACGCCAACCTGTTCCCCCGTCACCAGGAAGTGGAAGAGTCCTGGAAGATCCTCGACCCGATCGAGGAGTACTGGGCGACACACGGCAGGCCGGCCCAGTACCCGGCGGGCACCTGGGGTCCGAAGGAAGCACACGAGATGCTCGCACGAGACGGACGGAGCTGGCGCAGGCCATGAAGATCGACCTGACCGACACCACGGCAAGCAAGATCAACAAGGCGCTGGTGCAGGGCCGCCGCGCCATCGGCACCCCTGCCGTGGGCATGGTCCTGACGATGGTCATCGTCACGGACGAGGAGAACGCCTACGACTCGATCAAGGCGGCCGAGGAGGCCTCGCACGAGCACCCCTCGCGCACTCTGGTCGTCATCAAGCGGCACGCCCGCACCCTGCGCGACCGCACCTCCTCCCGGCTCGACGCCGAGGTCCGGGTCGGTTCGGAGGCCGGCACCGGCGAGACGGTCGTGCTGCGCACCTACGGCGAGGTGTCCGACCACGCCGACTCGGTGGTCCTGCCGCTGCTGCTGCCGGACGCGCCGGTCGTCGTGTGGTGGCCGGTGGAGGCGCCCGACGCCCCGGCGAAGGACCCGCTGGGCGCGCTGGCCCAGCGCCGGATCACCGACCTGTACGCGGTCGAGCGGCCGATGGAGATGCTGGACACCCGCGCCCGCAACTACGCTCCGGGCGACACCGACCTGGCCTGGACCCGGCTCACGCTGTGGCGGTCCATGCTGGCCGCCGCCCTGGACCAGGCCCGGACCGAGGTGACGTCGGCGGCCGTGGAGGCCGAGCAGGACAACCCCAGCGCCGAACTGCTCTCGCGGTGGCTGGAGGTCCGCCTGAAGGTGCCGGTGGACCGTGTGGTCTCCGCCGGGCCGGTGGTGACGGCCGTCCGCCTCGGCACCGCCGGCGGCGATATCGTCATCGACCGCCCCGAGGGCCCGCTCGCGACCCTGACCCTGCCGGGGCAGCCGCCGCGCACCCTCGCCCTGAAGGTCCGTCCCACCTCCGAACTCATCGCCGAGGAGCTGCGCCGCCTCGACGCCGACGAGATGTACGCCATCGCCCTCAGGGCAGAGGCCGCCAAGGAGAACGCCTGACATGTCCGACGCCCCGTCAGACACCCCCGAACTCAACCGCAGGCCCGAGTGGACGGCCCTCGCCGACCACCGTGCCAAGGGCCAGCCGCACCTGCGCGAGCTGTTCGCGACGGACCCCGGCCGCGCCGAACGGTACGTCGTCACGGTCGGCGACCTGCGCATCGACTACAGCAAGCACCTGATCACCGACGAGACGCTGGCCCTGCTCCAGGAACTCGCCGTCGCGACCGACGTGTTCGGGCTGCGGGACGCCATGTTCCGCGGGGAGCGGATCAACGTGACCGAGAACCGGGCGGTGCTGCACACCGCGTT